>NZ_JBGWAB010000033.1:0-63409 GCF_041862025.1 Streptomyces sp. AB3(2024) | reverse complement strand
GACTGGAGTTCAGACTTGTGATCTTCCTATCTCCCTCGGCGGGCCGCAGCCGGGCGCGGCGGCGCACCGTTCGTACCGCCGCCGCGCCGAGCAGCGCCCGCGGCGAGCCGCCCCGCCGCTCGGTGCCCAGCAGCGCGCTCGCGACCAGGTCCTCCCAGTCCCGCTCCCCGTCCCCGTTCCCGTCCGTCGCCGTCGTACCGCCGGCCTGGTCGATGTCGTTCACCGGACCCCCTCCCTCGTCTTCTCGCGTGTGCGTGCGTGTCCGTGTCCATGCCCCGGTCCCGCCCCCTGTGCGGGACCGGGGCATGCGTCAGCTGGCGTGGTTGTCGTTCATCACAAAGCCCCCCGGCTTTCTCATCCCGTACGGCGGCGCCCCCGCGCCCCGTTCCGGGTACTCGACGTGCAGGGCGGATCCCGGTCGTTCCGGTCCCTTCCGGTACCGGCCCTTCCGGCCCCGATCCGCCGTTCCCCTCCTCCGCACGGCCCCCCGGGCCCCGGTCACCCCAGGGCGACCGGCTCCGCGGTGTGTGGATCCCAGGCCGTCAGCGGGGTGAAGCCGCGGTGGCCGCACTCGCCGAAGACCGTGACGGGGCCACCGCCCGAGAGGGCGGCGAGCTGCCACAGTCCGGACCGCGAGCGGCCCTGGGCGAGGGTCACCGGCAGCGCGGACGTCCCCTCCACGTCCGCGATCTGCCAGGCCCCGTCACCTGCTTCCCCCGGTATCGGGACCACCGGGCCCAGCACGACCGGCCAGGACTCCAGCCACGGGTCCTCCCGCAGCGCGGCCCCGTAGGCCTCCAGGGCCTCACCGGTGCTCACCCCCGCGGGCACCCCGGGAGCCGCCGCCGTGACGGTGCGGTCCCCCAGGTCCCCCCGGAGCCCCGCCGAGCCGGGCCGGAAGCGGACTTCCGCCTCCAGTGCCAGTCCGACGGGCAGTGCCAGCTCCGGCGGCCGCCCGGGCGGGCCGAAGTCCAGCACCAGGGCCGGGCGCCCGCTCCCCAGCCCCCACAGCCATGTCCGGCGGGTGGTGAGCCGGCCGTCCGCGGAAACCGAGTCGTACTGGGCCAGTACGAGCCAGTGGTCCCCGACGGCCTCCCCCTCCGCCGGCTGCGGCAGCCCCACCCGGCTGCGGACGGTCGCGGCCAGCGGCTCCGGCAGTCCCGACACCCCCAGCCAGGCCCGGTCCAGCAGGTGCAGCAGCGCGAACTCCTCAAGCATCCGGGCGGGCCAGCCGGCGCCGCAACCGGGTATTGCCCCCAACTCCCTTACCCGGGAGGCAAGTCCCGGCGCCTGGGCGTCGACCATCCGGGCCGCGGTCTCCTCCCAGCCCGCGTAGCCCGTCCGCTCCTGTCCGGCGAGCCCCTCGCCCAGCACGTCCGCCAGCCGCCGCTCCAGCTCGGCGACCCCCGCCCCGACGCGCCCGGCCCGGCGTTCGGCCCGCTTGCGGGCCGCCTCGGCGTCCACCGGGCCGGCCGTCCGCCGCTCCGCCCGGGCCGTCCGCCCCGCGAGCCATTCCCCGGCCCAGTCCGGAGCCGCGGCGGGATCCCCCACCCCCGGGCCCGCCCGGAGCAGCAGCAGTCCCAGCGCGTGCTTGCACGGGAACTTCCGGCTCGGGCAGGAGCACTTGTACGCCGGTCCGGCGAGGTCCACGACCGTCCGGTACGGCGTACTGCCGCTGCCCTTGCACAACCCCCACACGGCACCGGAAGCGGAACCTCCGGTCTGCGACCACGAACCCTCCCCTCCAAGCTTGGCTCCCGCCCTGCGTGACGCATCGTCAGGCGCCAGGGCCAGTACCTGTTCCGCCGTCAGGCGGACCTGCTGCCCAGTCATGTGAACCACCGTAGAGACCCCCACTGACAATCGCTCTGACCTGCAACAACGCTGATATCAGGGGGTGTTGTCAGTGGCATGGTGCACGGTGGACACAGCAGTCGGGAACGGCTGTCGAGCATTGGAGGGGGACCATGACCATGCCCGGGACCGACACCGCCGGCGAAGCGCTGCGACCGCACGCCGAAGACGCCTTCGCACACGAACTGAAAGCCCTGGAAGCGGCCGACGACCGGCCCCGACCGGCCCGCTGGAAACTCTCCCCGTGGGCCGTGGCCACCTACCTGCTCGGCGGCACGCTCGCCGACGGCACCGTCGTCACGCCCAAGTACGTCGGCCCGCGCAGGATCGTCGAGGTCGCCGTCACCACCCTCGCCACCGACCGCGCCCTGCTCCTCCTCGGCGTCCCCGGCACCGCCAAGACCTGGGTGTCCGAACACCTCGCGGCCGCCGTCAGCGGCGATTCCACCCTCCTGGTCCAGGGCACCGCCGGCACCCCCGAGGAAGCCATCCGCTACGGCTGGAACTACGCCCGCCTCCTCGCCCACGGGCCCAGCCGCGAGGCCCTCGTCCCCAGCCCCGTCATGCGGGCCATGGCCGAGGGCTCGACCGCCCGCGTCGAGGAGCTCACCCGCATCCCCGCCGACGTCCAGGACACCCTCATCACCGTCCTGTCCGAGAAGACGCTCCCGATACCGGAGCTCGGCCAGGAGGTGCAGGCCGTCCGCGGGTTCAACCTCATCGCCACCGCCAACGACCGCGACCGCGGGGTCAACGAGCTCTCCAGCGCGCTGCGCCGCCGCTTCAACACCGTCGTGCTGCCACTGCCCGCCACCGTGGAGGCCGAGGTCGACATCGTCGCGCGCCGCGTCGACCAGCTGGGCCGCTCCCTGGACCTGCCCGCCGCCCCCGAGGGACTGGAGGAGATCCGCCGGGTCGTCACCGTCTTCCGTGAGCTGCGCGAGGGCGTCACCGGCGACGGCCGCACCAAGGTGAAGTCGCCCAGCGGCACCCTCTCCACCGCCGAGGCCATCTCCGTGGTCACCGGCGGGCTGGCGCTGGCCGCCCACTTCGGCGACGGCGTCCTGCGCCCTTCCGACGTGGCCGCCGGCATCCTCGGCGCCGTCGTGCGCGACCCGGCCGCCGACCGGCTCGTCTGGCAGGAGTACCTGGAGGCGGTCGTCCGCGAGCGGGACGGCTGGAAGGACTTCTACCGCGCCTGCCGGGAGGTGACGGCATGAGCCAGGGGGCCGCGCAACCACTGCTGCTCGGGGTGCGCCACCACGGCCCGGGATCCGCCCGGTCGGTACGGGCCGCGCTCGACGCGGCGCGACCGCGGGCCGTGCTGATCGAGGGGCCGCCCGAAGGGGACGCCCTGCTGGCACTGGCCGCCGAACCGGGCATGCGCCCGCCCGTCGCCCTGCTCGCCCACGCGGCGGACGATCCGGGCCGGGCCGCGTTCTGGCCGCTCGCCTCCTTCTCCCCGGAGTGGGTCGCCCTGCGCTGGGCCCAGGCCCGGGACGTGCCGGTGCGCTTCATCGACCTGCCCGCCGCGCACACGCTGGCCGCCGGCCCCGGGCGGGACGAGGCCGACGGCGAGGCCGGCTCCGTACAGGTGGACCCGCTCGCGGCGCTCGCCGGGGCCGCCGGGTACGACGATCCGGAGCGCTGGTGGGAGGACGTGGTCGAACACCGGGACGCGGGCGCCGCACGCGATCCGCTGGCCCCCTTCGCGGCGCTCGCCGAGGCGATGGGAGCCCTGCGCGAGACCTACGGGGACGGCGGCCGCCCCCACGACCTGGTCCGCGAGGCGTACATGCGCCAGCGGATGCGGGCCGCCCGCCGGGAGTTCGGCGCGGACCACGCCGTGGTGTGCGGGGCCTGGCACGTACCGGCGCTGCGTGCCAGGACCACGGCGGCGGCCGACCGGGCCCTGCTCACCGGACTCCCGAAGACCAAGGTGGAGACCACCTGGGTGCCGTGGACCCACCGCAGGCTCGCCAGGGCCGGCGGATACGGCGCGGGCATCACCTCGCCCGGCTGGTACGCCCACCTCTTCGCGGCCCGGGACCGGCCCGTCGAGCGATGGCTGACCAAGGTCGCGCGCCTGCTGCGCGAAGAGGACCGCCAGGTCTCCCCGGCGCACGTCATCGAGACCGTCCGCCTCGCAGGGACCCTGGCCGCCCTGCGGGGCCGCCCGCTGCCCGGTCTCACCGAGACGCTGGAGGCCGTCCGGGCGGTCATGTGCGACGGCTCCGACGTGCCGCTCGCGCTGATCGAGGACCGGCTCGTCGTCGGCGACGTGCTCGGCGAGGTACCCACGACCGCGCCCGCCGTTCCGCTCCAGCGGGACCTCACCCGCCGCATGCGCAGCCTGCGTCTCAAGGCCGAGGCACAGAGCCGTGACCTGGAGCTCGACCTGCGCAAGGACACCGACGCGGCCAGGTCCCTGCTGCTGCACCGGCTGCGGCTGCTCGGCGTCGACTGGGGCGTGCCGACCGCCTCCCGCGGCGGTACGGGCACCTTCCGCGAGACCTGGCGGCTGTGCTGGGAGCCCGAGTTGTCGGTACGGACGGCCGAGGCCGGGATCTGGGGCACCACCGTCCCGGGGGCCGCCACCGCCAAGGTGGAGGCCGAAGCCCGGCGCGCCGGGGAGCTCGGTGAGATCACGGCGCTGGCCGAGCGGTGCCTGCTGGCCGGGCTGTCCGAGGCACTGCCCGCCGTACTGCGGGCCCTCGCCGACCGGGCGGCGCTCGACACGGACGTGGCCCGGCTCGCCGGGGCGCTCCCCGCGCTGGCCCGTTCGCTGCGCTACGGGGACGTGCGGGGGACCGACGCGTCGGCCCTGGGCACCGTCGCGGCGGGGCTGGCGGAGCGGATCTGCGTGGCGCTGCCCGCGGCCTGCGCGGCCGGGCCGGACGCCGACGGGGCGGCGGCGCTGCGCGGGCACGTGGACGGGGTGCACGGAGCGGTCGCCCTGCTGGCGGACGCCGACCCGGGGCTGCGCGAGCGCTGGTCGGGGGTACTGCGGACGCTGGCCGGGCGGGACGCCGTGCCCGGGGTGATCCGCGGCCGGGCCGCCCGGCTGCTGCTGGACGGCGGCCGGCTCCAGGCCGGGGAGACGGCGCGGCTGATGCGGCTCGCGCTGTCCCCGGCGGCGGCCCCGGCCGACGCGGCGGGCTGGATCGAGGGCTTCGCCGGGGGGAACGCGGGCGGCGGCACCCTGCTGGTGCACGACGAGCGGCTGGTGGGTCTGATCGACACCTGGCTGGTGTCGGTGCCGCCGGGAGCCTTCGTCGACGTGCTGCCGCTGCTGCGGCGGACGTTCGGGGCGTACGAGCCCGGGGTGAAGCGGACCCTGGGCGAGCTGGTGCGCCGGGGCCCCCCCCCCCCCCGCCGCCCCCCCCCCCCCCCCCCCCCCCCCCCCCCCCACCGGCACATCCGCTTGAGTTCTTCCGCGGCGGGTCGACGGAACGCCGGCGACCGCCTGGAACGGGAGATCGGGGGTGCCACTCGTGCGGATCGGACTGGTCACGGAAGGCGGTTATCCGTATGCGGCGGCAGAGTCCGGGCTCTGGTGCGACCGGCTCGTGCGCGGGCTCCCGCAGCACGAGTTCGAGCTCTACGCGCTGAGCCGCAGCGCCGGCCAGGAGGCACGCGGCCGGCTCCCGCTCCCGGGGCACGTCACCCGGGTGCGGACCGCCCCGCTGTGGGCCCCGGGCGACGACGGGCGCACGTACGGGCGGCGCGAACGGCGGCGCTTCGCCGCCGGCTTCGAGCAGCTGGTCCGCGGGATCTGCGCGGACGGGGCCGAGGCCTTCGCCACCGGGCTCTACGAACTGGCCGCACTCGCCCGCGAACAGGGGGGGATGTACGCGGCCCTGCGCTCCGAAACGGCCGTACGGGCCGTGGAGGCCGGCTGCCGCGCCCCGGGCGCGGTCCGCGGTGTGGCGGCGGCCCGGGTACCCGACCTGCTGGAGTTCGCCGACGCCCTGGAACGGATGCTGCGGCCGCTGTCCCTCGACTGGTACGAGGAGCCCGGACTCGGCGCCGTCGACGTCTGCCACGCGGCGGCCGGCGGGGTCGCGGCGCTCCCCGGACTCCTGGCCAAACGCTTCTTCGGGGTCCCGTTGCTGGTCACCGAGTACGGAGTCCGGCTGCGCACCCACTACCTGGAGCACGGCGAGGACGACCGGCCCGCCCTGCGCGCGCTCCTCGCCGCCTTCCACCTCCGGCTCGCCGGCGAGATCTACGCCGGCGCCGACCTCCTCACCCCCGGCAACGCGCACGCCCGCCGCTGGCAGGAGCGCTGCGGGGCCCCGCGGGAGCGGCTGCGGACCGTGTACCCCGGGATGGAGGCGGACCGATTCGCCGCCGTCGGCGAGGACCCGGACCGCGGCGACCCGGACACCCTGGTGTGGGTCGGACGCACCGAGCCCGCCAAGGACCTGATCGGCCTGCTGCACGCCTTCGCCGAGGTCCGCCGGGCCGCGCCCGACACCCGGCTGCGGATCTTCTCGACGGCCGCCGTGCCCGGCTACCTGGCCGACTGCCGGTCGCTGGCCGCGCAGCTCTTCCCCGACGAGGCCGCCGACGCGCGGACGGTGGGGGAGAACCCGGTCACCTTCGAGGAGATCGGCGGCCCCGAGACGCCCTCCCCGGCCGACGCGTACGGGACCGGCCGGATCGTGCTGCTGTCCTCGGTGATCGAGGGCTTCCCCCTCACCCTCGCCGAGGCCATGTTCTGCGGGCGCGCCACCGTGTCCACCGACGTGGGAGCCGTCCGCGAGGTCATCGGCGGGACCGGACTGGTCGTGCCGCCCCGCAACCCGCGGGCGCTCGCCGACGCCTGCCTCGCCCTGCTGCGGGACCCCGAGCGGGCCCAGCGGCTGGGGGCGGCGGCGCGGGCCAGGGCGCTGGAACTGTTCACCGTCGAGCAGAACGTGGCCGCCTTCCAGGACGGATACCAGCTGCTGCTGGCCCGCGGTTCCGCACGGCCCGACGGGGAGGTCCCCTTCGAGCGGCCGGCCGAGGCGCGGGTGCCGGGGCACTGGACCACGCCTACGTGGGCCCCGCCCGTCACCCCCGCGCCGGGTCCGGAGGCGGCGGCATGACGACCGTCGACCCGTACCCCGTCGCAGGCGGTTCCGTCGCCGACGGAGCCGGCACGGCACCGCCGGGAACCCCGTATCCGGCCCCCCGCGCCCCGATCGCGGCCGGACCGGCCACGCCGCAGACGGCCCGGCGCGGGGGCGGCGGGGATCCCGTCAAGGCCCTGCTGCACCGGCACCGGGAGCTGTGCGAGCGGGCCGTCGACGCGCTGGAGGTCGCCGCCGGACTGGAGGCGCACGGCATCACCGACCGCACCGCCGCGCGGTTCCGGCACCGGGACGTGTTCTCCCTCGCCGAGGAGCTGTACGCCCGCACCCCGCGCGGCGAGGCCCCGACCCCGGCGCCCGCGCGGACCCCGGCGGGGCCCCGGGCGGTGCGCCGGTTCGGCTACGCCCTGCTGCCCGGCGCCCTCACGTTCGGCGCGGCCGCCACCGGGACGCCGTGGACGGGCCCCCTCGCGGTGCTCCTCACCGCCGGCGCCCTGGTGTGGCCCGGCCGGTGGGCCCGGGGACGCTTCCCCTACGCCGTCCACCTGCTCGCGGCGGCCGTCGTGGGATGGGCGGTCCACCGGCACGGGGCGGCGCTCGGAGCCGCCCTCGCACTGGCCGTGGCCCCCGGACACCTCGCCGGGACGTACTACGCCGCCCGGGCGCGCCGCCGGCTCGCCGGGAGCCGGGTCCTGGAGGACTTCGCCGCCGGGTCCCGGCCCCTGCTCGCCGGGGTCCTGCTGCCCTTCGGCGCGGCCGCCGCGGGGGCGGCCGCGCTCGCCGGGGCCGACCCGGCCGCCGCCGTACCGCTCGCGGTGCTGCTGTTCCTGGTCCGGCTGCTGCTCCGGCACGGCGCGCACCGCGCCCCCCTGGCGGCGGCCCTGGCCCTCGCCCTGGTCCCGGCCCCGGCGGCAGTGGCCGCCGCGGCCGCGGGACTCCTCGTACACGCCGTGCTCGCGCTGTCCCGCGCCTCGGCCCACGCGCGTCCCTGAGCGCCGTACCCCCACCCACCGACCCCCACCCCACCCACCCAAGGAGAAACAGGATGACCGGCCAGCCAACCAACCGAGGGGCCGCGCGATGAGGGTGCTGCTGATCGGAGCCAACGGTTACCTCGGCCGCTACGTCGCGGACCGGCTGCTCGCCGACCCCGCGGTCCAGCTCACCGCGCTCGGCCGCGGCGACGACGCCGACGTCCGCTTCGACCTCGCCACCGGCAGTCCCGGAGCCCTCACCCGGTTCCTGGACGCCGTCCACCCCGGCGTCGTCATCAACTGCGCGGGTGCCACCCGCGGCGGGGCCCGGGAGCTGACCCGGCACAACACCGTCGCCGTCGCCACCATCTGCGAGTCGCTGCGCCGCAGCGGCTGCGGCGCCCGGCTGGTCCAGCTCGGCTGCTCCGCCGAGTACGGGCCCAGCCAGCCCGGCTCGTCCACGGCCGAGGACGCCGTGCCCAGACCCGGCGGACCGTACGGCGTCAGCAAGCTCGCCGCGACCGAGCTGGTGCTCGGGTCGGGGCTGGACGCCGTCGTGCTGCGGGTGTTCTCACCCGTCGGCCCAGGAACCCCCGCGGGCTCCCCGCTGGGCCGGCTCGCCGAGGCGATGCGGCGCGCCATGCAGTCCGGGGACGGCGAGCTCAAGCTGAGCGGCCTCGGCGTCCAGCGCGACTTCGTCGACGTACGGGACGTCGCGCGGGCCGTGCACGCCGCCTCCCTGTCCGCGGCCCAGGGGGTCGTCAACATCGGCACCGGCCGGGCGGTCCGGTTGCGCGACGCGGCGGCCGTCCTGGCCCGCGTCGCCGGATACGGCGGCGCCCTGCACGAACTGGACGTCCCGCACGGCGGCGACCGGCACGGCGGCCCCGCGCACGGGCACCCCGGCCGCCCGCAGGGCCTGGCCGCCATCGGTTCGCCGCGCTCCGAGGCCACCGCCGAGCAGATCGCCTCCGCGGCCCCCCAGCCGCACCCCTACCCCGACGGCTGCGGCGCCTGGCAACAGGCCGACGTGCGCACCGCCCGGGACCGGCTCGGCTGGCGGCCCCGGATCAACCTGGAGGAGTCCCTCGCGGACATCTGGATGGAGGCGGCGTGCCGTATCTGACCACTCCGCCGGGGGCCACGGCGGCGGCCGTGACCGAGGCCGGCCGGCTGGGTCTGGGCATCCCCGGTTACGCGCACCCGCTGCTCGCCCCGGTGGAGTGGGCCGAGCTGACCCGCCCGGGGACACCGCTGCACTGGGCGGTGCTCAACGTCAGCGACGGCCCCGGCGGACGCCCCGACCCGCACTGCTCCGAGGCCGCCGCGAAGCTCGGGCGGGCGGACGGCACGGTCCTCGGGCATCTCGCCATGCGGGACGGAACGCGGTCGTTCGGGGAGCTCGTCTCCGACGCCCACCGCTTCCGCGACTGGTACGGCGTCGGCGGCTTCTACCTCGCCGGAGCCCCCTCGGACCGGGACGGTCTCGCCGGGGTCCGCCGGGTCACCGACACCCTGCGCGGGCTCGGCGAGGGGCTGCGGATCGTCCTCGGACACGGCACGCACCCGTGCGAGGGCTACACGGAGGCCGCCGACCAGCTGGTCACCTTCTCCGGGGCCTGGGCCGACTACCGCTGGTCGCAGGTGGCCGAGTGGACGGCCGACCATCCGCCCGAGACGTTCTGCCACCTCGTCCACGGCGTGCCGCGGACCCACCTGGAGGAGGCGCTGCGGATCGCCCGCTGGCAGGGCGCCGGCACGATCTGGTTCACGGACCGGCGGGCGGCGGGCGACCGGGACCCGTGGGCCTCGATGCCCGGGTACTGGGACGAAATCGTCTCGCGGATCGGACCGGGTGTCTCGGAATGAAGAAGGGCGTGGCAGTGTTACGGGACAGAACAACCTTTAAATGCTCCCCGCGGACGCGGGGATGACCCAGGAGTCCCCGTGTCGCTGCCACCCTTGGTTGAGCCAGCCGCTGAGCTCACCGTTGACGAGGTCCGTCGGTACTCCCGGCACCTGATCATCCCGGATGTCGGGATGGACGGCCAGAAGCGCCTGAAGAACGCCAAGGTGCTGGCCGTGGGCGCCGGCGGCCTCGGCTCCCCCGCCCTCATGTACCTGGCCGCGGCAGGCGTGGGCACGCTGGGCATCGTGGAGTTCGACGAGGTCGACGAGTCGAACCTGCAGCGCCAGATCATCCACAGCCAGGCGGACATCGGCCGCTCCAAGGCCGAGTCGGCCCGTGACAGCGTGCTGGGCATCAACCCGTACGTCAACGTGGTCCTTCACGAAGAGCGGCTCGAAGCCGAGAACGTGATGGAGATCTTCAGCCAGTACGACCTCATCGTCGACGGCACGGACAACTTCGCCACGCGCTACCTGGTCAACGACGCCTGCGTGCTGCTGAACAAGCCGTACGTGTGGGGCTCGATCTACCGCTTCGACGGCCAGGCCTCCGTCTTCTGGTCCGAGCACGGCCCGTGCTACCGCTGCCTCTACCCGGAGCCCCCGCCGCCGGGCATGGTCCCGAGCTGCGCCGAGGGCGGCGTGCTGGGCGTGCTCTGCGCGTCCATCGGGTCCATCCAGGTCACCGAGGCCATCAAGGTCCTCACGGGCGTCGGCGAGCCGCTGGTCGGCCGCCTGATGATCTACGACGCCCTGGAGATGCAGTACCGCCAGGTCAAGGTCCGCAAGGACCCCGACTGCGCGGTCTGCGGTCCGAACGCGACCGTCACCGAGCTCATCGACTACGAGGCCTTCTGCGGCGTCGTGTCGGAGGAGGCCCAGGAGGCCGCCCTCGGTTCGACGATCACTCCCAAGCAGCTCAAGGAGTGGATCGACGCGGACGAGCCCATCGAGATCATCGACGTCCGCGAGAAGAACGAGTACGAGATCGTCTCGATCCCCGGCGCGAAGCTGATCCCCAAGGGCGAGTTCCTGATGGGTACCGCCCTCCAGGACCTGCCGCAGGACAAGCGCATCGTCCTGCACTGCAAGACGGGTGTCCGCAGTGCGGAAGTGCTCGCGGTCCTGAAGTCCGCGGGCTTCGCGGACGCGGTGCACGTCGGCGGCGGCGTCATCGGCTGGGTCCACCAGATCGAGCCCGAGAAGCCGGTCTACTAGCAGCAGCGTACGAAGGGGCCGTACCCGCGCCGGGTACGGCCCCTTCGGCGCGTCAGGCGGGCGTGGGGCTGGCAGCGGGGGTGGGGCTGGCGGCCGGGGTGCAGACGGTGCCCGCCGTCGGCGCCTTCCCGTCCAGCAGGTACGTGTTCACCGCCTGCTGCACGCACGCGTCGCCGCTGTTGTACGCGCCGTGCCCCTCGCCCTTGTACGTGAGCTCCACGCCCACGCCCTTGCCGAGCCGCTCGGCCATCTTCCGGGCACCCTCGTACGGGGTCGCGGGGTCGCCGGTGTTGCCGATCACCAGGATGGGGGCGGAGCCGGGGGCCGAGACGTCCGGGGTGGTCCAGGCGCCCGGGACCGGCCAGCCCGTGCAGCTCAGCATGGCCCAGCCGAGGAAGTCGCCGAAGACGGGCGAGGCCTTGCGGAACTCGGCGAGCTTGGCCTTGGTCTGCGCGAGGCTGTACCGGTCCTTGGAGTCGGCGCAGTTGATGGCGGCGTTGGCCGCGCCGAGGTTGCTGTACCGGCCCTGCTGGTCCCGTCCGTTGAGGGCGTCCGACAGGGCCATCAGCAGCTGGCCCTGGCCGCCCTCGGCCTCGTCCAGGCCCTGCTCCAGCAGCGGCCACAGCTCCTTGGAGTACAGGGCCTGGGCGATGCCGTTGGTCGCGGCGGACTCGCCGAGCACGCGGTCGCCGATGCCGGGGATGGGCTTGGCCGCGAGCGCCTTCTGGAGCTTGATGACGTTCGCCTCGATCTCCTTGGCGGTGCTGCCCTGGAGCCGGCAGGCATCGCCGCGGTCCACGCAGTCCTGGGCGAAGTTGCCGAGGGCGAGCTGGAAGCCCTTCGCCTGGCCGAGCGCGCCCTGTTCGGCGTTCTGGGTCGGATCGACGACGGCGTCGAACACCGCCCGGCCGACGTTCTTCGGGAAGAGGTGGGCGTAGACCCCGCCGAGCTCGGTGCCGTAGGAGATCCCGAAGTAGTTCAGCTTCTCGTCGCCCAGGGCCTGGCGGATGCGGTCCAGGTCGCGGGCTGCGTTCTCGGTGCCCACGTGGGGAAGCACGGTGCCGGAGTTCTTCTCGCACGCCTCCTGGTACTTCTTGATGCCGTCGAGGAAGGCCTTCTCCTGCTCCGGGGTGGCGGGGGAGGAGTCCTGCGCGTAGTACGCGTCCAGTTGTTTGTCGTCCTCGCAGTGCACGGGCGCGCTGCGGCCGACCCCGCGCGGGTCGAAGCTCACCAGGTCGTAGCGGTCGCGCAGGGCCGCGTACTCCTGGGCGGCGCCGGGGAGCGTGCTGATGCCGGAGCCGCCGGGGCCGCCGAAGTTGAAGACGAGGGAGCCGAGGCGGTGCTTCTGGTCCCGGGCCTTGGCGCGGATCAGGGCGATCGGGATGGTCTTGCCCTCGGGGTTCGCGTAGTCGAGCGGTACGTCGAGGGTGGCGCACTGCCAGTCCTTGCCGGGCGTCTGCCCACCGCCTTCGGCGGCGGTGGGAGCGGAGCACTCGCCCCACTTGAGGGGCTTGGGCTCCTGGGTGCTGCCGCCCCGGGGTCTTCCCGCCGTACCGGAGCCGCCGGCGGAGCAGGCGCCGGTGGTGAGCAGCGCGGCGGTGAGGGTGGCGGCAGCGGCTGTCCGAACGACGTTTCTGGGCATGTCTCCATCCTCTGCCCCCACCCCCCACCCCGCCCCCGCGCTGACCCGTCCGGGGGATCCCGCCGGGTGCCCGGCGGGGCGGTGTCAGGCCGCGGCCGGGGCCGGGGTCAGCACCCGGCGGGCCGCGGCCCGGCCCGTGGCCACGCAGGCGGCCACGTCCACGCCCTCGTACGCCGCTCCGCACAGCGCCAGCGACGGCAGCTCCGCGGTCGCCTCGCGGATGCGGGCCACCCGTGCGCGGTGCCCGACGCCGTACTGCGGCAGGGCCCGGTCCCAGCGGGTCACGCGGGCGGCGAGGGGCTCGCCCATCGGGCCCACCGCCCGGCGGAGTTCGGTGACGGCCGCCCGGATCAGGTGCCGGTCGGGGCGGCCCAGCAGTTCCTCCTCCCCGATCCGCCCGATCGAGGCGCGCAGCACGAACGCGGCGGGCGCCGCCTCGTCCATCCAGGACCACTTGTTGGAGAGGAAGGACGCCGCCTTGAGGACGTGCCCGTCCACGGCCGGGACCAGGAAGCCGTTGCCCTCCGGGAGCCGGTGGGCCCGGCCGCGCGAGAAGGCCAGGGTGACGACCGCGGTGGAGGCGTGCGGGATCGCCGACAGTTCGGCCTCCGCCCGGGGGGAGTGCGGTCGCAGCAGTTCCGCCGCCGCGAAGGCCGGCAGGGCCAGGACCACCGCGTCCGCGTCCATGGTCAGCGGGCCGTCGGCCGTCACGGCCCGCACCCGCCACCGGTCGCCGGGAAGCCGCAGCAGGGAGCGGGCCGTGGTTCCGGTGAGGATCCGTGCCCCGCCGGCGCGGGCGACCGCCTGCGGGAGGCGGCCGGTGCCGCCGGCCAGGCCCCGGACGGCGCCCGCGGCCGGGCGCGTCCCGCCCGCCGCCTTCATCCGGCGCAGCGCGGGCAGCAACGGGCCGCCCTGTTCGGCCAGGGCGGCGATCCGGGGCAGGACCGCGTGCAGCGAGAGCCGGTCGGCGCTGCCCGCGTGGACCCCGGCCAGTATCGGTTCGACCAGCCGGTCCACGGCCTCCCGGCCGAGGCGGGCGCCGAGGTACTCGCTCACCGAGCAGTCCCCGGTGAGCGGTGCGGCGGGCAGGCTCTCCTCGGCCGCGACCCGTGCGAGGCCCTCCGCCGAGAGCAGGCCCGTCCCGGCCAGCGCGGCCGGGTCGGCCGGGATGCCCATGACGTGGCCGGGCGGGAGCGTGCGCAGCCCGCCGTGGGTCCAGACGGCGGTGGCGGACGGGGCCGGGTCGCGCAGGGCGTCGCCGAGTCCGACGGCGGTCGCCAGCTCCACGGCCTCCGGGCGCAGCGCCGTCAGGGATTCCGCACCCTCGTCGACGGCCGTACCGGCGATGGTGCCGGTGCGCAGCGTGCCGCCGACCTTGGCCCGGCTCTCCAGCAGGGTGACGTCCGCCCGGCCGCGCAGCTGCCAGGCAGCCGAGAGGCCGCTGATGCCGCCGCCCACGACGATCACTGAACGCATGGTCATCTCCCGTAAAGGTATGTCCCCTTTACGAACGTATGGGAGGGTCCCGGGCCGGCGCATCGTGCTTTCGGTCAGAGCCCGTGGCTCCGCCCGGCGGCGGGGCGGGGTGCGGGGCCGGGGCCGGCGGAGCTAGATCGATTCCTTGCGGGTCAGGAAGTTGAACGAGATCCAGCCCGGGAGGACCGGCAGCCAGAAGGTCATCAGGCGGAAGAGCAGGACCGCCGAGATGGCGACCTCCTTCTCCAGGCCCGCCGCGATCAGACCCAGCGTCAGGGTCGTCTCCACCGCTCCGATGCCGCCCGGGGTCGGGGCCGCCGAGCCCAGGGCGTTGCCCGCCAGGAAGACCACCGCGATGCTCGCGTAGCTGATGGCCTGCCCGCCGCCGAAGGCGCGGATCGAGGCGTCCAGGCACATCACGAAGCAGCCGGTCAGAAGCAGCATGCCGCCGATGCCCGTCATCAGCTTCTGCGGGCGCTGGAGCACGTCCAGCATGCGCGGGACGACACCCGCGAACAGGGCCCGTACCCGGGTGACGACGAACTTCCGCAGGAAGGGGACCGCCGTGACGACGAGGACCAGCACGGCGACCGTGAGCAGGCCCGCGATGACCGTCCGCGAGGGGGTCATCTCCGGCGTCTTCTCGGTGCCCGTCAGGTAGCCGAAGGACAGCAGCAGCAGGATGTGGCTGGCCAGGCCGAAGAGCTGGGAGGCGCCGACGCTGGCCACGGCCAGGCCGGGGCGGATGCCGGCCCGCTGCAGGAAGCGGGTGTTCAGCGCGACACCGCCGACCGCCGCCGGGGCGACCAGCTTCACGAAGGACCCCGCCACCTGCGCGAGCACCGTCCGCAGGAAGGGCACCCGTTCCGGTACGAAGCCCAGCAGGCTCATCGCCGCCGCGAAGTAGCTGAGCGCCGAGAAGGCGAGCGCCGCCCCGACCCAGCTCCACTGCGCCTGCTCGACGATGGTCGCGAAGTCCACGTGGGCCAGCTGCGTGAGCAGGAAGTACGCACCGAACGCGCCCGCGATGAAGGACACCACGGTGCGCGGGCGGATCCGTTCCAGCCGGGCCGGCTCCACCGGGGCCTGCGGGCGGATCAGCAGGACCTGCCGGCGGATCTGGCTGAGCAGGTCCTCCTCGCGCGCCCCTTCGAGGGCGTCGTCCAGCGCCCGCTTCTCCGCCTTGCGGTCGGCGGCCGCGCTGGCGGCGGCGTCTCCCGCGCCCGCCGCGGCCTGCGCCTCGCGGGCCGCCTTCGCCACCCGCGAGGACTCCAGTACGGCCTCGCGCTGCCGGTCGGCCCGCTCGCGGGCCAGCCGGCGCAGGGTGGCCCGGGTGGAGCGGCTCAGGGCGATCGGCTGGAGCAGCGGCAGACAGTCCGCCACCGCGTCCGGGCCCAGCACCGACACCGCCGAGGCCACCGAGCGCTCGGCTCCCACCCGCAGGCCCAGGGTGGTCAGCAACTGGGCGATGTCCATGCGGAGCACCACATCGCCGGCCGCGATCTCGCCGCCCCGCAGGTCGGTGAGGATGACGTTGCCGGAACGATCCACCACCAGCGCGTCCCCGGTGAGCCGGCGGTGCGCGATCCGGCGCGACTGGAGGGCCCGTACCTGCTCCCACGCGTTGCGGCTCAGGTCGTCGGTGATCTCCTCGTCCGGCAGCGCGTCGAGGGTCCGGCCGCCCAGGTGCTCGTAGACCAGCATCACGGCGTCGGGGCCGAGCTCGGAGGTGGCGATCAGCCGGGGTGCGTTGGCCCCGGCCGCGATGGCCGCGTAGGCGAGCAGGGCCTCCTGCTCCAAGGCCTGGCGCAGGGACTGCAGGCTGCGCCGGGTGGTGATCCCGCGCAGGGTCATCCGGCGCCAGACCCGGTAGAAGAAGCCGTGCGCCTGCTGCTCGCGGTCCACGACGGTGACGTCCAGCGGCGGCCCGTCCTCCAGCGTGACGTGGTAGCGGCGGCCCCGGTCGTTGGCCTCCGCGCCCTCCCCCTCGGGAGCCTCGGCGCGCATCGCGCTGACCGGCTGGAAGCCGACGCGGCGCAGGCCCGCGAGGAGGTTCTGCCCGGTCGGGCGGACGTTCGGGGAGCCGACCGCGTACAGGGTGCCGTACGCGACGCTCCAGCCGATCAGTACCGTCAGGATGATCGAGAACGGTGTCGTGTACCCGCCGACCAGCATGGCGAAGGCGTCCAGGAGCAGGACCACCCACAGCGCCACCCGCCAGCGGGGCCGGCGCGTCATCCCGACGGCGGTCATGTACGCGATCACGGGCGCGAGGTAGCCGTGCACCGGGTCGGTGAGGGTGCCGGTGGTGCCGGTGGTGCGGGTCAGCGCCTCCTGGATGGTCCCGGGGGCGGCCTGGGAGACCCACAGATCGGTGGCGAGGGTGACGCCGTGCGCGAGGACCGCGGCGAGTACGCCGTCCGCGATGCGCAGCCCGTCGCGTTTGATCAGCCGCTCGATGGCGAAGGCGACGGGCACCAGGAGGACCGCGATGGAGGACACCAGCCCGGCGACCTTGATCAGCAGATCGGGTGCCTGGCCCGTGCCGGCGCTGATGTCCTGTTCCAGGCCCGCGGTGGTGCCGTGGGCGAAGGCGGCGATGCACAGGACGACGGCGATGCCGAGGACGCCGACGAGGAGACGTACGAGGTCGGAGGGCCGGTGCACGCGCGCGGCGAGCAGCGGCTCGTCGACCTCGACCCGGTCGGCCGCCGTCGGGGTGTGACCGGGCGGGTCGTCGGGGTGCGGATCGCAGACGGGCACCTCGGGCACCTCGGGCGCTTCGGGAGCCTCGGGCACGGGGCCGGAGCGCGGCTGCCCGGGGCGCACGGGTTCCGGGCGCACGGGTTCCGGGAGCGCCGCGTCCGTGAGGGCCGCGTCAGCGCGCGCGTCGCCTTCGGCAGGCGTGCCGGAGTCCGCGGGCGCGCCGTTTTCCGGCCGCGTGCCCTCGTCTCTCGTCGCACCGTCCGGAGGGCTCACACCCTGCTCCTTAGCCGTCACATCCGTCTCTTCTTGATCACGTATCACCAGTCACCGCCCGGAAGATGGTGGCACGGACCGGCGGTCGAAGGGGGCACCAGGGTGCGCGCCGGTTCGGAAGGAGGGCTTCCGTCGAGGTGTCCGTGCCGTCCGGCACCATGTCCCGAATGAGCGAAGAGCTTCCCGCGTACGCGGAGCGGGTGCTGGAGGTGGCCGAGCGGATTCCGCCCGGCCGGGTGATGACCTACGGGGACGTCGCGGAGTGGCTCGGCGAGGGCGGACCCCGCCAAGTCGGCCGCGTCATGGCCCTGTACGGAGGAGCCGTGCCCTGGTGGCGCGTGGTGCGGGCGGACGGCGTACCCCTGCCCGGCAGCGAGCGGCGGGCCCTGGAGCGCTACCGGACCGAGGGTACTCCGCTGCGCGAGACCCCCTCCGGCGAGCCGCGGCTCGCGATGCGACGGGCCCGCTGGGACGGGCGTGACGAGACGGACGGAGGCGACGAGGCTCACACCTGACAGCTTCGGCCATGCCGGGCACCGGCACAGGCTCGAAGGCGCGTACGGGGGACGACCCGGAAGGCCTCCGGGGCGACGTTCCGCCCCACCGGGACGGACTGCGGCGGCCCGCGCGGTTGGCGTAGCGTTGCCCCTTCGGCGCACGCGACGGCCACCACGGCCACCGCCCGCACCGACCCCGACACCGCCAGCGCGGCAACCGCGGCGACCGCAGACCCACCAGGACCGGCACCCCACGTGATCACCTCTCCTTCCGACCGCTCAGAGCGGCGTACGCGGACCCCTGACGCGTACCGGCTGGTGCGCACCGGGCCGGGACGGGTGGTTCCCCCTGTCCTGGACGCAGCGCAGCGCGCGGTGGTTGATCACACCCGCGGCCCCCTGCTGGTCCTCGCCGGACCGGGCACCGGCAAAACCACCACCCTGATCGAGGCGGCCGCCGCCCGGGTCGAGGCGGGGGTCGACCCCGCCCGCGTCCTCATCCTCACCTTCAGCCGCAAGGCCGCCGTGGAACTGCGCGACCGCGCGGCGCTGCGGCTCGGCGGCGCCCGCGCCCCGCAGGCCACCACCTTCCACTCCTTCTGCTACGGACTGGTCCGCGCCCACCAGGACCACGAACTGTTCGCGGACCCGCTGCGGCTGCTCTCCGGCCCGGAGCAGGACGTGATGGTCCGCACCCTGCTGGAGGGCCAGCGCCGGCTCCGCTCCATCCGCTGGCCGGACGACCTGCGGGCCGCGCTGACCACGCGCGGGTTCGCCGACGAGGTGCGCGCCGTCCTGGCCCGCGCCCGCGAGCTGGGCCTCGGCCCCCGCGCCCTGGCCGCCTTCGCCGAGCGGATCGGGCGCCCCGACTGGAAGGCGGCCGCGGCCTTCCTCTCCGAGTACCTCGACGTCCTCGACCTCCAAGGGGCGCTGGACTACGCGGAGCTCCTCCACCGGGCCGTCCTGCTGGCCGAGACCACCCCGGCGCTGTCCCGCGCCTACGACGTGATCCTCGTGGACGAGTACCAGGACACCGACGCCTCCCAGCTGCGGCTGCTGCGCGCCCTGAACGGTCCGGGCGGGACCCTGGTCGCCTTCGGCGACCCCGACCAGTCGATCTACGCCTTCCGGGGCGCCGACCTCAACAACATCCTCGGCTTCGAGACCTCCTTCCCCGGCGCGGCCGTGCGCGCGCTGACCGTCGGCCGCCGCTCCGGCTCCGCCCTGCTGGCCGCCACCCGGCTGCTCACCACCCGCATGGCCGTCCCGCGCCTGCCCGCCGCCGCCGTACGGGCCCACCGGGCGCTGGAGCCGGTACGCGAGGGCGGCCGGGTGGAGGTGTACACGTACCCGACGGCCGGCTCCGAGCTCGACAACATCGCCGACATCCTGCGCCGGGCCCACCTGGAGGACGGCGTGCCCTGGCGGGACATGGCCGTCCTGGTCCGCTCCGGCGGCCGCACCCTTCCGGCGATGCGCCGTGCCCTGATCGCGGCGGGCGTCCCCGCGGAGACGGACGCCTCGGCGACCCCCCTCCGCCACGAACCGGCCGTCGCCCCGCTCCTGACGGCCCTGCGCATCACGGCAACGGCGTCCCAGACCCCACCCCCGCACCCGACCGCCCCACAGGGGCCCGCCGTGGTGTCCGATTCCGCCGTGGGGTCCGATCCCGCCGTGCCGGCGGGTCCCGCCGAGCCGGCCGGGCCGGCCGAGCCGGCCAACCCTGCCGGGGTGGCCGATTCCGCCGTGCTGTCGGGCACCGCCGGGTCGTCCAGCCCCGCCGAGCCGGCCAACCCTGCCGGGGTGGCCGATCCCGCCGCCCTGGCGGGCGCCCCCGTTCCGGGCGCGGCGGTGCGGCCGGGTTCCGGCCCGGACGGTGTGGTCCTGATCGAGGGGGATCCCGGAGCGGGAGGGCCGGACGCCGCTCCCGCCGGGGCCCCGGCTCCCCGCGCCCGGGCCGGTGCCCGCACGGGCGCGGCACCGCTCCCGGCAGCCCCCGTACCCGGAACGGACGCCCCCACCGGCGTGCCGGCCGGAGCCGCCCCCGACCCGCAGTCGGCGCCCGGCTCCCCGACCGGCCCCGGCGAGGCACCGGACGCCGCCGACCCCGCCGGAGGCGACGGGTGGGTCGGGGTCGAGGCCGCCATCGAGCTGCTCTCCTCCCCGCTCGGCGGGATGGACGCCGCCGACCTGCGCCGCCTCGGCCGGGCCCTGCGCGACGAGGAGCGGGCCGCCGGGGTCACCGTCCCCGCACCCTCCGACGTCCTGCTGGCCCGCGCCCTCGCCGAGCCCGAACGGCTCACCGCGCACGACCCCGCGTACGCCCGCGGAGCGCAGCGCCTCGGCCTGCTCCTGCGCAAGGCCCGCGAGCTCCTCCAGGGCGGCGGCACCGCCGAAGAGGCCCTGTGGACCCTGTGGGACGGCACCCCCTGGCCGCAGCGCCTGGAGCGCCGGTCCCGCCGCGGCGGCGCCTCCGGCCGCAACGCCGACCGCGACCTCGACGCCGTCTGCGCCCTCTTCGACAACGCCGCCCGTGCCGAGGAACGCACCGGCGGCCGCGGCGCCCTGAACTTCCTCGAACAGCTCGAAGCCGAGGACATCGCCGCCGACACCCTCACCACCCGCGCCGTCCGCACCGACGCCGTACGCCTGATGACCGCCCACCGCTCCAAGGGCCTGGAGTGGGGCCTCGTCGTGGTCGCCGGCGTCCAGGAGGGCCTCTGGCCGGACCTGCGCCGCCGCGGCTCTCTCCTGGAAGCCGACCGCATCGGAGCCGACGGCCTCGCCGAACCCCTCACCCCCGGCGCCCTCCTCGCCGAGGAGCGCCGGCTGTTCTACGTCGCCGCCACCCGCGCCCGCCACCGCCTCGTCGTCACCGCCGTCAAGGCCCCGGCCGAGGACGGCGACCAGCCCTCCCGCTTCCTCACCGAACTCGGCGTCACCCCCAAGGACGTCACCGGCCGCCCCCGCCGCCCCCTCGCCGTCCCGGCCCTCGTCGCGGAACTGCGCGCCACCACCGTCGACCCCGACGCCTCGCCCGCCCTGCGCGACGCCGCCGCCCGACGCCTCGCCCGCCTCGCCGCGCTCACCGACGACGAGGACCGCCCCCTGGTGCCCGCCGCGCACCCCCAGCGCTGGTGGGGCCTGTACGAGCCCACCGCCTCCGCCGTGCCCCTGCGCGACCGCGACCGTCCCGTGGCCCTGTCCGGCAGCGCCCTGGACCAGCTCGCCAACACCTGCTCCCTCCAGTGGTTCCTGGGCCGCGAGGTCAAGGCCGACGCCCCCTCCACCGCCGCCCAGGGCTTCGGCAACGTCGTCCACGTCCTCGCCGACGAGGTCGCCTCAGGCCGAACCCCCGCCGACCTCGCCGTCCTGATGGAACGCCTCGACTCCGTCTGGGACGCCCTCGCCTTCGACGCCCCCTGGAAGTCCCGCCAGGAGAAGGACAACGCCCGCGCCGCCCTGGAACGCTTCCTGCGCTGGCACACCACCGACCGCGCCGGCCGCGCCCCCGTGGCCACCGAGCACGACTTCGACGTCACCCTCGACGCCGGCGAGTACGCCGTCCGCATCCGCGGCTCCATGGACCGCGTCGAGGCCGACCCGCAGGGCCGCGCCTACGTCGTCGACTTCAAGACCGGCAAGGGCGCGCCCACCAAGGACGAGGTCGCCCGCCACCCCCAGCTCGCGGTCTACCAGCTCGCCGTCCGCGAGGGCGCCGTCGACGAGGTCTTCGACGGCCTGCGCCCCGGGACCGGCGGAGCCGAACTCGTACAGCTGCGCCAGGGCGCCGCGAAGAAGGAGGGCGGCGACGAGGTCCCGAAGGTCCAGGCACAGCAGCCCCTCGACGACGGCCCGTCCGGCGCCTGGGTCGGCGACCTCCTCGCCACCGCCGCCGGCCGGGTCCTGGACGAACGCTTCGCCCCGGCCGCCGGCGAACACTGCAAACGCTGCTCCTTCCGCAGCGCGTGCAGTGCCCGTCCCGAGGGCCGGCAGACCGTCGAATGAGACGCCGGACCGCGATGTCGGTGGCGGCGGCTAGCCTTTCGAGGTGACCGCCGTGACCGCGTACGAGTCCGGGCGCGCGCCCGCACTCACCGATCCCGAGCAGCTCAAGGAGCTCCTCGGGATCCCCTTCACGCCCGAACAGCTGGCCTGCGTCACCGCCCCGCCCGCCCCCCAGGTGATCGTCGCCGGAGCCGGCTCCGGCAAGACCACCGTCATGGCGGCCCGCGTGGTCTGGCTCGTCGGCACCGGAGCGGTCGCCCCCGAGCAGGTCCTCGGCCTCACCTTCACCAACAAGGCCGCCGGCGAGCTCGCCGAACGCGTGCGCAAGGCCCTCGCCCGGGCCGGCGTCACCGACCCCGACCCCTCGCCGGCCGAGGCCGATGCGGCCGGCGGCGAGCCGCGGATCTCCACGTACCACGCCTTCGCCGGCCAGCTCCTGAAGGACCACGGCCTGCGCATCGGACTGGAGCCCAGCGCCCGCCTCCTCGCCGACGCCACCCGCTTCCAGCTGGCCGCGAAGGTGATCCGCGAAGCCCCCGGCCCCTACCCCTCCCTCACCAAATCCGTCCCCGACCTGGTCAGCGACCTCCTCGCGCTCGACGGGGAACTCTCCGAGCACCTCGTCGAGCCGGACGGGCTGCGCGCGTACGACACGGAACTGCTCGACTCCCTCGCCGACGTCCGACTGACCAACGAGGACCTGCGCAAGGTCCCCGAGGCCGTCCGCGGCCGCCTGGAGCTGCTCGAACTGGTCGCCCGCTACCGCGCGGCCAAACGCTCCCGCGACCTCTTCGACTTCGGCGACCAGATAGCCCTCTCCGCCCGGCTCGCCACCACCCGCCCCGAGGTCGGCACCCTGCTGCGCGAGGAGTTCCGCGTGGTCCTCCTCGACGAGTACCAGGACACCTCCGTCGCCCAGCGACTGCTGCTCTCCGGGCTCTTCGGCGGGGGCACCGGGCACGCGGTGACCGCCGTGGGCGACCCCTGCCAGGCCATCTACGGCTGGCGCGGCGCTTCCGTCGCCAACCTCGACGACTTCCCCGCCCACTTCCCGCACGCCGACGGGCGCCCCGCCACCCGGCTCTCCCTCAGCGAGAACCGGCGCAGCGGCGGCCGCCTCCTCGACCTGGCCAACGGCCTCGCCGCACCGCTGCGCGCCCTGCACGAAGGGGTCGAGGCGTTGCGTCCCGCCCCCGGCGCCGAACGCGACGGCGTGGTCCGCTGCGCCCTGCTGGAGACGCACGCCGAGGAGCTGGAGTGGCTCGCGGACTCCGTCGCCCACCTGGTGCGGACGGGGACCGAACCGGGCGAGATCGCGGTGCTGTGCCGTTCCGCCGCCGACTTCGCGCAGATCCAGGCCGTGCTGGTGGCCCGTGACGTGCCGGTGGAGGTCGTGGGCCTGTCCGGACTCCTCCACCTCCCCGAGGTCGCCGACCTGGTCTCGGTGTGCGAGGTGCTCCAGGACCCGGGGGCCAACGCCGCCCTCGTCCGGCTCCTCATCGGCCCGCGCTGGCGCATCGGCGCCCGCGACCTGGCCCTGCTCGGCCGCCGGGCCCGGCAGCTGGTGGCGCGCGCCGCCGCGGACGACGGCCCCGACGGGAGGCTCGCGGCGGCGGTCGAGGGCGTGGACCCGGCGGAGATCGTCTCCCTGGCCGACGCGCTGGAGACCTTCCTCGACGGAGCGGGCCATGCCGCCCCCGACGACCTGCCCTTCTCCGCCGCCGCCCGGGTGCGCTTCGCGCACCTCGCGCAGGAGCTGCGCGACCTGCGGCGTTCGCTCGCGGATCCGCTGATGGACGTACTGCACCGGGTACTGGCCACCACCGGCCTGGAGGTCGAGCTCTCCGCGTCCCCGCACGCGCTGGCCGCCCGCCGCCGCGAGACCCTGTCGAACTTCATGGACGTCGCGGCCGGCTTCGCCGCGCTCGACGGAGAGGCGACCCTCCTCGCCTTCCTGGGCTTCCTGCGCACGGCCGCCCAGTACGAGAAGGGCCTGGACCACGCCCTGCCGGGCGGGGAGAACACCGTCAAGGTCCTGACCGCCCACAAGTCCAAGGGGCTGGAGTGGGACGTGGTCGTCGTCCCCGACCTGTGCGCCGGCGCCTTCCCGAAGGAGAAGCCGCCGGAGGCCTGGACCTCGTACGCGAAGGTCCTCCCGTACGGCCTGCGCGGCGACGCCCCCACCCTTCCCGCCGACCCGGAGTGGACCTCGGCGGGCCTGAAGTCCTTCAAGGCCGCCCTCAAGACCCACAAGCAGACCGAGGAACTCCGCCTCGGGTACGTCACCTTCACCCGGCCGCGCTCCCTGCTGCTGGCCTCCGGCCACTGGTGGGGCCCGACGCAGAAGCGCCGCCGCGGCCCCTCGGCGTTCCTGGACGACCTGCGCGCGCACTGCGAGGCCGGATTCGGGGAGATCGAGACCTGGGCGGACGAGCCCGCCGAGGACGCGGAGAACCCGGCCCTGGCCTCCGCCTCCGCCCCCGACCAGTCCTGGCCCCTGCCCCTGGACCCCGCTTCCCTGACGCTGCGCCGCCGCGCGGCGGCCCTGGTCGAAGCCCACCTCCTGACCGCCCTCACCCCGGCCCCCGAACCCGACCCGTACCTCTGGCCCCCGCACTGCGAGGACCCGTCCTACGACGACGATGCAGCGTGGGCGCCGCCGCCCGATGGCGAAGGGCCGTGGCCGGAATCGCCCGAGGGCGACGAGCTGTGGCCGGCCCCGTCCGAGAGCGGCGCCGCCGCCCGTCCTGCACGGTCCGATGGCGACGGGCCGCGGTCCGGTATGCCCGGGGACGGGGCCTTTCGGCCGGACCCCTCACGGGACGAGGCAGGGGCCGGGCAGGGGCGGCCGGGCGGAGCCCTGCCCCCGGACGCCGGCGGCGCCGCCGGTTCCGTGCCCGCCGACGGCTGGTACGACGAACCCTGGCCGGGCGAGGTCTCGCCGGCCGGCTCCGCCGTGCCCGCACGGGCCGACGGCCCCGGCGGGATCCGGGGCGGAGCCCCGGTTCCGGGACGGGACGGGGTGGGGGACGTCCACCTTCCGCCCGGCCCTGGCCCCGCCGACGCCGACGACCCCTGGGCCGACGACCCCTGGGCGGCCGAGCGGGTCGAGGCCGGGTCCGACGGCCCCTGGGCGGCCGGGCCGACCCCGGCCGGGTCCGATGGCCCCTCGGTGGGCGAGCCGACCGCGGCCGGGCCTGACGGCCACTGGGCCACCGGGCCGACTCCGGCCGGGCCCGATGATCCCTGGGTGGGCGAGCCGACCGTAGCCGGGCCCGATGTTTCCCGGGCGGGCGGGCGGCCCCCGGCCTGGGCCGACGACCTCTGGGCCGGGGAGCCCGCGCACCCCGCCGGCACCCCCCGCGGCGGGGATCCCGCCAGGCTGCCCGGGCCCCGCCGCCCCGCAGGGCCCGGCGCCCCGCACCACCCGGAGGGAACCGCGCCCCCGACCCCCGAAGAGGCCCGCGCCATCGCCTCCTGGGACCGCGATCTCGACGCCCTCGAAGGCGAGCTCCGCCGCGCACGGGCGGCCGTCCGTGACGTCGAGTTGCCCTCCGCCCTCTCCGCGAGCCAGCTCATGCGCCTGGCCGCCGACGAGCAGGGCTTCGTACGCGATCTCGCCCGCCCCATGCCCAGGCCCCCGCAGCCGGCCGCCCGCCAGGGCACCCGTTTCCACGCCTGGGTGGAGTCCCGCTTCGAGGAGCTGCCCCTGCCGCTCCTCGACCTCCTCGACCCCGCCACCGAGCTGCCCGGCTCCGACCAGGAGGTCGCCGACGAGGCCGACCTCGACGCCCTCAAGGCCGCCTTCGAGCGCAGCGAGTACGCCGAGCGGACGCCGTACCGGATGGAGGCCCCGGTCCAGCTCACGCTCGCCGGCCGGGTGATCCGCGGCCGGATCGACGCCGTGTACGAGAACCCCGACGGCTCGTACGAGGTGGTCGACTGGAAGACCGGCCGCACCACCCAGGCCGACCCCCTCCAGCTCGCCGTGTACCGCCTCGCCTGGGCGGAAGCCACCGGGACCCCCCTCGACCGGGTCTCCGCCGCCTTCCTCCACGTCCGCAGCGGTCGCGTCATCCGCCCCCGTGACCTGCCCGGACGGGCCCGCCTTGAGCGGATCCTCCAAGGCGAAACGGGCACGGACAGTGACGCTCAGGCGGACGGATAGGCTCGGGGCCATGAGCGAAACCCTGCCGGACAGCGTCGTCCGCACGTACATCGACACCCACCGCACGGCCTTCCTCGACGACCTCGCCGAGTGGCTGCGCATCCCGTCCGTCTCGGCCCAGCCCGAGCACGCGGGCGACGTGCGCCGCAGCGCGGAATGGCTCGCGGCGAAGCTCAAGGAGACCGGCTTCCCGGTCACCGAGGTCTGGCCGACCCCCGGCGCGCCCGCGGTCTTCGCGGAGTGGCCCAGCGAGGACCCGGCGGCCCCGACCGTCCTCGTCTACGGCCACCACGACGTCCAGCCCGCCGCCCTCGCGGACGGCTGGCACACCGAGCCCTTCGAACCGGTGGTCCGCGACGGCCGCATGTACGGCCGCGGCGCGGCCGACGACAAGGGCCAGGTCTTCTTCCACACCCTCGGCGTGCGCGCCCACCTCGCGGCCACCGGCGCCGCGGCCCCCGCGGTGCACCTCAAGCTGCTGATCGAGGGCGAGGAGGAGTCCGGCTCCCCGAACTTCCGCGCCCTCGTCGAGGAGCGCGCCGAGCGCCTCGCCGCGGACGTCGTGATCGTCTCCGACACCGGCATGTGGTCCGAGACCACCCCCACTGTCTGCACCGGCATGCGCGGCGTGGCCGACTGCGAGATCGACTTCCACGGCCCCGACCAGGACATCCACTCGGGCGCCTTCGGCGGGGCCGTGCCCAACCCGGCCACCGCCGCCGCCCGCCTCGTCGCGGCCCTGCACGACGAGGACGGCCGGGTCACGATCCCGGGCTTCTACGACGGCATCGCCGAGCTCGGCGACATCGAGCGCGCGCTGATCGCCGAGCTGCCCTTCGACGAGGCCGAGTGGCTCCGTACGGCCAAGTCCCACGCGGCCGCCGGCGAGGCCGGGTACTCCACCCTGGAGCGCGTCTGGGCCCGCCCGACCGCCGAGGTCAACGGCATCGGCGGCGGCTACCAGGGCCCCGGGGGCAAGACCATCGTGCCCGCCTCGGCACACCTGAAGCTGTCGTTCCGCCTCGTCTCGGGGCAGGACCCGTACGAGGTCGAGGCGGCCGTCCGCGACTGGGTCGCGGCCCGCGTGCCCGCCGGGATCCGGCACTCCATCGTCTTCGGCGCCCCCACGCGGCCCTGCCTGACCCCGCTGGACCACCCCGCGCTGCAGTCGGTCGTCCGCGCCATGGGCCGGGCCTTCGGGCAGCGGGTCCGCTTCACCCGCGAGGGCGGTTCGGGCCCGGCGGCCGACCTCCAGGACGTGCTGGACGCCCCCGTCCTCTTCCTCGGGATCTCCGTGCCGTCCGACGGCTGGCACTCCCCGAACGAGAAGGTCGAGCTCGACCTCCTCCTCAAGGGAGTGGAGACCACCGCCTACCTGTGGGGCGACCTCGCCGAGCACTGGAAGCCCGCAACCACCTGACACACCCGCCACACGCAGCACACGCAGCACACGCACCACACGCGCCGCACCGCACCCGAGCAGCCTGCCTTGTCCCACACACCGGGGGAGTTGGAAGTACCTGTGAGCACCCATACCGAGCCCGAGCGCCCGATCTCGCTCGCCGCGCCCAGCGGAATCGACCGCGCCGCGCACCACCGCCTCGACGAGGCGTGGCTCGCCGCGGCCTGGAGCCACCCGACGACCCGCGTCTTCGTCGTCTCCGGCGGCCAGGTCCTGATCGACGACACCCCCGACGGCGGCACCGCCATCGTGATGACCCCGGCCTTCGAGGCCCCGGTCACCGAGACCCACCGCTACTTCCTGGGGACGGACGAGGACGGCGTACGGTACTTCGCGCTCCAGAAGGACTCCCTGCCGGGCCGCATGGACCAGTCCGCCCGCCCGGCCGGACTGCGCGAGGCCGGGCTGCTGCTCTGCCCGCGCGACGCCGGGCTGATGGTCCACGCGGTGGCGCTGGAGAACTGGCAGCGCATGCACCGCTTCTGCTCCCGCTGCGGCGAGCGCACGGTGGTCGCGGCCGCCGGGCACATCCGCCGCTGCCCGGGCTGCGGCGCCGAGCACTACCCGCGCACCGACCCGGCCGTGATCATGCTGGTCACGGACGAGCAGGACCGCGCGCTGCTGGGCCGCCAGGTGCACTGGCCCGAGGGCCGCTTCTCGACGCTGGCCGGGTTCGTGGAGCCGGGCGAGTCCATCGAGCAGTCGGTGATCCGCGAGGTGTGGGAGGAGGCGGGCGTCAAGGTCGGTACGGTCGAGTACGTCGCCAGCCAGCCCTGGCCGTTCCCGTACAGCCTGATGCTGGGCTTCACCGCCCGGGCCGTCAGCTCGGAGATCACGGTCGACGGCGAGGAGATCCAGGAGGCCCGCTGGTTCTCCCGGGACGACCTGCGCGCCGCCATCGAGGCCGGCGAGGTCCTGCCGCCCTCGGGCATCTCCATCGCGGCCCGGCTGGTCGAGCTCTGGTACGGCCAGCCCCTGCCGAAGCCGGCCACGACCGTCTGACGGCCCGCCCCGGCACGCAGAAGGCCCCCGCCGCGGCGGGGGCCACTCTGGGGGCCGGGGCCGGTCAGACGGCCAGCGCCTGCTTGACCTGTGCAAGCGACGGGTTCGTCATGACGGACTCGCTGCCGCCGGAGGACTTCACGAGCACGGTGGGGACGGTCTGGTTGCCGCCGTTCGCCTGCTCCACGAACTTCGCGGACTCCGGGTCGAGCTCGATGTTGATCTCGTTGTACGCGATGCCCTCGCGGTCCAGCTGCTTCTTCAGCCGGTTGCAGTAGCCGCACCAGGTGGTGCTGTACATCGTGACGGTGCCCGTGTCCTGCATGCTCGCTCCTCTGGGAGGTCTCGGTGGACCGGGTCTCGGTGATCGGTCCGAGTACTCGAACGTCCCCCGCCCCCGCACCATTCCCGGTACGGGGCCGGGACGGCCGGTGTGACGGATCCGACTGCCGCGCACGCTCCGGCTGGTGGGGCCGGTGCGACGGTATGACGGACGCCCCTCGCCTGTGGACGGTTTTCCCGCCCGCCCCTCGGGACCTGGCAGCATGGCGGGGTGACAGCAGCAACGCACTCCTCAGTCTCCCCGGCCGACGCAGACGCCGCGGACGCCGTGCTCCTGGGCCTGGACCCGGAGCAGCGCGAGGTCGCCACGACCCTGCGCGGCCCGGTGTGCGTGCTGGCCGGAGCCGGCACCGGCAAGACCCGCGCGATCACCCACCGCATCGCGTACGGGGTCCGCTCGGGGCAGCTGATGCCGGCCAGCGTGCTCGCCGTCACCTTCACCAACCGTGCCGCCGGGGAGATGCGGGGCCGCCTGCGCACCCTCGGCGCGGGCGGGGTCCAGGCCCGCACGTTCCACTCCGCGGCCCTGCGCCAGCTCCAGTACTTCTGGCCCCGCGCCATCGGGGGCGAGCTGCCCCGGCTCCTGGAGCGCAAGATCCAGTTCGTGGCCGAGGCCGGAGCCCGCTGCCGCATCCGCCTCGACCGCAACGAGCTGCGCGACGTCACCGGCGAGATCGAATGGGCCAAGGTCACCCAGACCGTCCCCGCCGACTACCCGGCCGTCGCCCTCAAGGCCGGCCGCGAGGCCCCCCGGGACCTCGCCGAGATCGCCCAGATCTACAGCACGTACGAGCAACTCAAGCGCGACCGCGGCATGATCGACTTCGAGGACGTGCTGCTCCTCACCGTCGGCGTCCTCCAGGATCGCCACGACATCGCCGAGCAGATCCGCGCCCAGTACCAGCACTTCGTGGTGGACGAGTACCAGGACGTCAGCCCGCTCCAGCAGCGCCTGCTGGAGCTGTGGCTCGGCGACCGCGACAGCCTCTGCGTCGTCGGCGACGCCAGCCAGACCATCTACTCCTTCACCGGGGCCACCCCCGACCACCTGCTCGACTTCCGCACCCGCTACCCGCAGGCCACCGTGGTCAAGCTGGTCCGCGACTACCGTTCCACCCCCCAGGTGGTCCACCTGGCCAACGGCCTGCTGGGCCAGGCCAGGGGGCGGGCCGCCGAGCACCGCCTGGAGCTGGTCTCCCAGCGCGAGCCCGGCCCCGACCCGGCCTACGCCGAGTACCCCGACGAGCCCGCCGAGGCCGAGGGCGTGGCCGGCCGGGTCCGGGACCTGATCGCGGCCGGCGTCCCGGCGGGCGAGATCGCCGTCCTCTACCGGATCAACGCCCAGTCCGAGGTGTACGAGCAGGCCCTGGCCGACGTCGGGGTCCCCTACCAGCTGCGCGGGGCCGAGCGGTTCTTCGAGCGGGCCGAGGTCCAGAAGGCCGTCCTCGCCCTGCGCGGTGCCGCCCGCTCCGGCGGCAGCGAGGACCCGCTCCTGCAGGACGTGGTGGAACTGGGCTCCCAGGTCAGGGCCGTGCTCAGCTCCACCGGCTGGACCACCGAGCCGCCCGCCGGCTCCGGAGCCGTGCGCGACCAGTGGGAGTCCCTGGCCGCGCTGGTCCGCCTCGCCGAGGACTTCGCCCGCAGCCGGCCGGGCGTGACCCTGGCCGACCTCGCCGTCGAACTCGACGAGCGCAAGGCCGCCCAGCACGCCCCGACCGTCCAGGGCGTCACCCTCGCCTCGCTGCACGCCGCGAAGGGCCTGGAGTGGGACGCCGTGTTCCTGGTCGGCCTCACCGACGGCATGATGCCGATCACCTACGCCAAGACCGACGAGCAGGTGGAGGAGGAGCGCCGGCTCCTGTACGTCGGGGTCACCCGCGCGCGGCACCACCTGACCCTCTCCTGGGCGCTCTCCCGGGCTCCGGGGGGCCGGGCCTCCCGTCGCCCCAGCCGCTTCTTGAACGGCCTGCGGCCGGGCTCCGCGGCCCCCGGCGGCCGGCCGGGCGGGCCCGAGGCGGGAGCGGCCCGCAAGCGCGGCCGCCGCGGACCGGCGCTGTGCCGGGTCTGCGGCAGGACCCTCACCGAGGCCGGCGACATCAAGCTGATGCGCTGCGCGGACTGCCCGTCGGACATGGACGAGGGCCTCTACGAGCGGCTGCGCGACTGGCGCGCCGGCCAGTCGAAGCTCCAGGGGATGCCCGCGTACTGCGTGTTCACGGACAAGACCCTGATGGCCATCGCGGAGACCGCGCCCGCCGAGCCGGGGGAGCTCTCGATGATCTCCGGCGTGGGTGGCCGCAAGCTTGAGCGGTACGGAGCCGATGTCCTGGCCATCTGCGCAGGCCAGGAGCTTGCGGGCGCGGATTCTGACGACGCGTAGAAACTCGTCGGAAAAATAGTTTGCACATGCCCGGCGGATCCCCATAGGTTCTTAGCAACGGAAACGGTGGCTTCTCCGAAGCCCCGGATCCGTGCTGTACTTATCCGAATACGCATGGGACAGGCCTCCGGGCCGAGTCCCCGAGACGCCGAGAGGAGGCGAGACCAGTGACCAGCTTCATGACCTTCACCAAAATGACCGATCGCTCGGTCGACGCTTCCTGCCTGCTCGGTTCCGTCTCCCTCCTGGGTACCGGTCTGTCCGCGATTTCCGCTGACCGGCCCGCCCTGCTGGCGACCCTTGCGGTCAGTGAGCGCAATGAGCGACCGACCCAGGCACCGGTGGCAGTACTGGAAGCCCAGGCGCATGGCGCCTATGGCTTCGCGGCCGCAGCCGGTGCCGGATCCCAGACGCAGACGAAGAAGCAGCAGCACCACCTGATGTGGGCCTTCCGCGGGCTCGAACCCTGGAGTGATCCAGCCTGATCGCATGATCAGGCCGGCGCCTTCAGGGCCGCGGAACCCCACCCGGGATCCGCGGCCCTTCTGTTTGTCCCCGAACGGGGACGACGGAGCGAAGGGGCCTCGGGACTGGCAAGACCAGGTACCAAGCCGCGACCGGCCAACCGGCCGGAACGACTAGTCGAACAAGACGAGGAAGAAAACACCGTGCAACTCGAAGCGCACGCCCCGTCCGTACCGCAGAACCGAACGATCTCCCCGCCCGCAGTCCCGGAGGCCTCCACCTTGACCCCCCTCACCGCGCTCACCGCGCTCGACGACGCCATCGAGAACCTCGGCGTACCCGTCCCCTGCCGCACCTTCGACCCCGAGGTCTTCTTCGCCGAGTCCCCGGCCGACGTCGAGTACGCCAAGTCCCTCTGCGGCACCTGCCCGCTGGTCGAGGCCTGCCTCGCCGGCGCCCAGGAGCGCCGCGAGCCCTGGGGCGTCTGGGGCGGAGAGCTCTTCGTCCAGGGCGTCGTGGTGGCGCGCAAGCGTCCCCGTGGCCGTCCGCGCAAGAACCCGGTTGCAGCGGCATGACCGCCATCGGAACGATCGACCGCCCCCTGACGCGCGACCCCCTGAAGCAGGCCCCCATGTCCCCCTACGCCACCACGAGCGAGCAGCCGCACGGCTCCGCCACCGCAGACTTCATCACCGCCGGCGCGATCACCTCGCGTCAGAACAGGACCCGCGAAATGCAACTCATCCCAGAAGCCCTGGCCCGTGCCCATATGGACGACCGCATGCGTGAGGCGGACGCCGAGCGTCACGCCCTGCGCCTGGTCGCCGCGCGGCGCATGCAGCGCAGGGCCGAGCGCGTCTCCATGCGCGCCCGGCGCGCGCTCGCCATGGCCGTCATGCACTGAGGCTCACCGAGCCACCGGGTCACCGAGCGGTGACCCTGCCCCCGGGGGGACCGGTCCGAACGGACCGGTCCCCCCGGTGCGTTGCGGGGCCCGGACGCCCTCCGCGGGGATATCGTCTGGAGGTGGACCAGCAGACCCCCCACCCCGACCCTCCGGGATCCGGGGCCCAGCCCGTCGTCTGCGCGCGCTGCGGCGCCCGCTCCCCGGACGGAGCCCCGCCCACCTGGACCTGTTCGGTGGAGAACGGCATCAGACAGTACTTCTGCGTCGACTGCGCGCGGGCCAACCTCCGGGCCATCGAGGGCCGCCTCGACTCCTCCTGGTGGTGACCCCGGCCGCCCCCGGGCCGGACCCCGGGACTCAGTCCTCGGGCAGGAACCCCGGCAGCCAGGACTCCAGTTCGTCACGCAGCCGCACCGTCGAACCCAGCTGACACAGCACCCCGATGGTGCTCAGCGTCACCCGGTGGATCAGCAGGTACGAGGGCGGCAGGTTGATCTGCCGCCCCAACTGGTGCGCGGGGGAGCGGGGATCGGCGATCCGCGCCGCCTGGCCGCGCAGCCACGGCCGGGTGAAGGTGAACTCGTCCGCCTCGGCGGGCTCGATGATCGGCTTGAGGTAGTCGAGCACCGCGTCCGGGTCGAGTTCGATGGACTCCTTCACGAACCCCTCGGCACACAGGTGGCCGTAGACACCTTCGGCGTCCCCGTCCAGGGTCAACCGCAGGGACCGGCCTATGGGCTTGGGCCAGCCGCCCGGCAGCCGGTCGACCGTGCCGAAGTCGAGGACGCCCAGCCGCATCCGGCCGTCCGCCCCCTCGATCAGCCGGAAGTTGCCCGGATGCGGATCGGCGTGCAGCAGCCCCGTGCGCGCGGGCCCCGAGAAGAGGAACCGGGCCAGCAACTGTCCGGCCCGGTCCCGCTCCTCCCGCGTGCCATCGGCGATCACCTCCGACAGCGGGGTGCCCTCCATCCACTCCGTCACCAGCACCTGGTCGCCCTGGTGCACCACGTCCGGGACCACCACGTCCGGGTCGGCGTCGAAGGCGTCCGCGTGCGCGCGCTGCGCCTCGGCCTCCAGCTCGTAGTCCAGCTCCTCCGCGACCCGGTCGCGCAGCTCGGTGATCAGCGGCTTCACGTCCATGCCCGGGATCAGCGGCCCGAGCAGTCCGGCGAAGCGGCTCAGCTGCTTGAGGTCCGACAGCAGCGCCTCTCCGGCCCCCGGGTACTGCACTTTGACCGCCACCTGCCGGCCGTCGTGCCACACCGCCCGGTGCACCTGCCCGATGGAGGCGGCAGCGGCCGGCTTGTCCTCGAACTCCTCGAACAGCTCCCGCCAGTCCTCGCCGAGCCGCTCCGCCAGCACCTGGTGCACCCGCGCCGTCGGCAGCGGCGGAGCCGCCTCCTGAAGCTTGGTCAGCGCCGCCCGGTACGGGCCCGCGACCTCCTCGGGAAGCGCCGACTCGAACACCGACAGGGCCTGCCCGAACTTCATGGCACCGCCCTTCAGCTCGCCGAGCGTGCGGAACAACTGCTCGGCGGTGCGCTGCTGGAGCTCCCGGGCGACGATCTCGGCCGACTTCCCGCCGATCCGCTTGCCCAGCCCCCAGGTCGCCCGGCCGGCGATGCCGAGCGGCAGTGCGGCCAGCTTGACGGTACGGGTGACCGCCTTCCGGGGAAGATCAGACATATGCCCCTCCTGTTCCCAGACGGCTGCGCCGCGAGCGGCGGATCCGGGACGGCCCCTCGGCCCCCGACGCATCCTGTCACGAGCCCCCTCGCCCGCGGACCCGGGCACCCGCCCCCGGTCCGCCGCGGCTCCGGCCGTTCACGACCGCACCGCCGGGGCGGCCACGGCGGGCGCCGCCGCGCAGGGACAGTCCGGATGCGGATGCAGCGGGGACCGCTCCCAGTGCGCCCCCGGAAGTGCGGCCTCCCAGCGGGCGGCGGCCGAGGCGGGCAGCTCTCCGTCGAGGAAGGCCAGGGCGTGCGCCGCGGCCAGCCCCGCCACCGCCGTGGACAGCCCCACGTCGCAGGCCCCCGAATCCCGGCGGCGGTGCGCCGACCGCCACTGGACCAGCATCCTCGGCCAGGCCGGATCCCGGTCGACGCGGTCGCGCTCCATGCATCCGGCGCAGGCCGTGGCGCCCGGCAGCACCAGCGGGCCGACCAGCCCCGTCCCCTCCAGCACCCCCGCGTACAGGTGCGGGGTGCCCGCGGCGACCCAGTCGGCCGCGGCGGCCGGATCGGGGGCCCAGGCCTGCAGCCCGTCCCGGGGCGCGACCACCACCAGCGCCGGGCCGGGCTCCGGCCCTTCGGGATCCCCGGTGCGCGGAGGCCTCCCCGGCGCGGCCCCCCGTACCAGGGCCCTCGCGGCCTCGGCCCGCAGCCGGCCCACATCGGCCGGACCGAGCCCGCCCGGCGCCACGTCGGCCACGGTCACCCGGCCCCCGTCGAGCACGTCGACCGCACCGACCCCGGCCGATGCCAGGACGGCGGCGACCACCGCGCCCACCCGGCCGCTCCCGCGCACCTGGACCCGTATCGCCCGGCGGGCCGCGAGGCCCCGTAAGTCACCGCCCGGTTCACGGTGCACCAGTGAGAGCGATCCCAGATCGGGCCCGAGCCGCTCCAGGGCCTCGGGGCGGCGCCGCACCGCCTGGGCCCGCGGCCCTCCCGCGGTGACGTCGTCGAGCAGCCCGGCGCGCGCGAGCCGCCGCACCAGCTCGTCCACCTGCCCCTCCGGGAGCCCCATCCCCCGGGCCTCGGTCCGCAGCAGGTCCATGCCCCGCGTGCCGTCGATCCGGTCGATCAGGGAGCCCGTGGCCGTGTCGACCGGCCCGAGCACCACCGCGTGCGCGGGCGTCACACCGAACTGGACCGTCTGCAGATCCCTCCAGGCCCGTGCCAGGGCCGGCTTCACCTTCGGATACACGGCTTCCCCCTCGTGCTGGTGCGTTCCGGCGCGCGGCCGGGGACTCCGGTCCCTCCGCCGCGCCTTCTCTTCTTCCGTCACCATGCCCGTCTTCCGCCGCACGTGCGGGAGTTTGTCCACAGGCGAGGTGTATTAGGCATATGAGATGGAGAAAGAGGTGCCCCCGGGGCCCCGTTCGGGATCCCCATCCGGCGCCGCCCGCGCCTCGATCATGTTCGAACAGCGGACGCGCGGGACTTCCGCCACGACGACCGGGTACCTTCGAGGCGTGTCCGACGACCCACCCCAGCGCGCCGTGGAAGTCCGCCGGAGCGCGCGCCGCCGCAGGACCGTGTCCGCCTACCGCGAGGGTGACCGGACGGTCGTGCTGATCCCTGCCCGGATGTCCGAGGCGGAGGAGCGGCGCTGGGTGGGCGTCATGCTGGACAAGCTCGCCGCCCAGGAGAGCAAGCGCACCCTGGGCGACACGGAACTCACCGAACGCGCCGAGCACCTGTCGGAGCAGTACTTCGCCGGCCGCGCCCGCCCCCGCTCGGTCCGCTGGGTCACCAACCAGAACACCCGCTGGGGCTCCTGCACCCCGGCCGAGGGCAGCATCCGCCTTTCGCACCGCCTGCAGGGCATGCCGGAGTACGTCGTGGACTACGTGCTCCTCCACGAGCTGGCGCACCTCCTGGTGCCCGGCCACGGCCCCCGCTTCTGGGAGCTGCTGGACGCCTACCCGAAGACGGAACGGGCCCGCGGATTCCTCGAAGGCGTGGTCGCCGCGGAGCGCCTCCCCCGGATTCCGGGCGCCCGCGAGGAATGACCTTCTGTCACGGAACGCGATTGTGTACCGGGTCGGTACCGGCTTGGCCGGATGTCCGCAGGAGCCGTTAGCCTGAGCGGCACGCATTCAGCGGTACGCATTCACAGTCGGGATGGGGGACGGTCGGACGTATGGCCAGGGAATTCCAACGCGGCCACAAGGCCAAGATCAGTGATCTGACAGCGGGCACCGATCTGTACGTGGGCGTCCAGATCGCCGGGCCCGGGCTCACCTTCGACATCAGCTGCTTCGGCCTCGACGCCAACGAGCAGCTCTCGGACGACCGTTACTTCGTCTTCTACAACCAGCCGAAGTCGCCCGAGGAGTCCATCCAGCAGCTCGGCCCGCAGGCCGGTGACACCGAATCCTTCCGGGTGACCCTCGACCGCGTGCCGGCGGCCGTCCGGAAGCTGTCCTTCAGCGCCACCCTCGACGGTGCCGGCCAGATGTCGCAGATCGGCCCCGGCTACATCCGGATCGTGGCGGGCGGCGAGGAAGTCGTCCGGTACTCCTTCACCGGCTCCGAGTTCAGCACCGAACGCGCGCTGATGATCGGCGACCTCTACTTCAAGGACGTGTGGCGCTTCGCCGCCGTCGGCCAGGGCTTCGACGGAGGACTCGCCGCGCTGCTGAAGAACTTCGGCGGCGAGGTCGCCGAGGAGGAGGAGCAGCCGGCGCAGCAGCAGGTGCCGGCCCAGGCCCCGCCGCAGCCCGCCGCCCCCGGCTTCGCCCCGCCCCCGCAGGCGGCCGCCCCGGCCCCGGTCTTCGCCGCCCCCGCCCAGCAGCAGCCGCCTCAGCAGCCCCAGCCGCCGCAGCCCGCGCCCTACGCGGCGCCGCCTCAGCAGCCCCCGGCCGCCGCACCGGTGCACTCGCAGCCGACCATGATCGCCCCGCTGGTCCCGCCCGCCCCCGCGGCCCCGTACGGCCAGCCGCCCCACCCGCCGCAGCAGCCCGGCCCGCCCTCGTACGGCGGCCAGCAGCAGCCGCACCCCCCGTACGGCGCCCAGGTCCCGCCGCCCGCCCCGGCCCCCGCGCCCTACGGCCAGCAGCAGCCCTCGTACGGCCAGGTCCCGGGCCAGCAGTACGGCCAGCAGCCCGGCTACGGCCAGCAGCAGCCGGCCTACGGCCAGCAGCCCCCGCCCGCCTACGGCCAGGCCCCGCAGGCCGCCGGCCACGGCCTCGCCGCCGCCCTCCAGCCGTACAAGGAAGCCCCCACGGGCGCCCGCTGGACCCCGCAGAACCAGCAGCTCATGCGCGTCGACCTGTCGATGGGCGGCCAGCCCGTCCTCGCCCGCCAGGGCAGCATGGTCCTCTACCAGGGCAAGGTCGACTTCAGCTACAAGGGCGCGGGCTTCGCCGGCCGCATCGTCGGCAACGCCACCGGCCAGGAGATGCAGCTCATGCGCTGCTCGGGCCGCGGCCAGGTCTTCCTCGCCGAGAACGGCGCGCACCTGCACGCCATCGAGCTCCAGGGCGACGGGATCTGCGTCTCCGCCGAGAGCGTCCTCGCCTTCGACGAGTCCCTCCAGCACGAGGTCCGCCGGATCGAGGGCCACGGAATCCCCGGCGGCGCCCTGTTCACCATGCTCTTCCAGGGCTCCGGCACGGTGATCGTCAAGACGCACGGCGCCCCCGTCGTCCTCCCCGTCACCCCGACCACCTTCGCGGACAGCAACGCCATCGTCGCGTGGTCGGCCGCCTCCCAGGTGATCATTTCCAGCCAGGTGCGCCTGCGGCGCAACGCCTACCCCGGCCACAGCGGGGAGACCGTGAACCTCCAGTTCCGCGGCGCTCCCGGCAACTTCATCGTCGTCCAGCCGTACGAGGTCTGAGGGAGCCCCACATGAACGCCATGAACGCAATGAACCAGCAGCTCGCGGGCTACGCCCCCACCCCCGTCACGGCCCGCATGGAGAACCACGGCCGCGCCATGCTCAAGGTCGCCATGCAGAGCGGCCAGGACCTCTTCGCCCGCACCGGCTCGATGGTCGCCTACGAGGGCTTCGTCCAGTACGAGCCCAACCCCCCGGCCGTGCGCCAGATGGCCTCGCAGTGGCTGACCGGCGAGGGCGCCCCGCTGATGAAGTGCACTGGCGACGGCCTGCTCTACCTCGCCGACTACGGCGCCGACGTCGTCTGCGTCAACCTCAACAACGACGCCCTCTCCGTCAACGGCACCAACCTCCTCGCCTTCGACGCCCACCTCCAGTGGGGCGTCGAGCGGGTCAAGGGCATGGCGAAGTTCGCGGGACAGGGCCTGTTCAACGTCCAGGTGTCCGGAACCGGATGGGTCGCCATCACCTCCCGCGGCACCCCGATCGTCGTCGACTGCGGCCGCGGCGAGGACGAGACCTACGTGGACCCGGACGCGCTCGTCGCCTGGTCCCCGAACCTCAAGGTCAAGGGGAAGCGCAGCTTCAAGGCCTCGTCGATGATCGGCCGGGGCAGCGGGGAGGCCTACCAGATGGCCTTCTCCGGCCAGGGCATCGTCGTCGTACAGCCCAGCGAGGACAGCACCGACCGGCTCCGGACCCGGGGCTGAGGGGGAGCGGACACATCATGCAGAGCTCACTTTTCGGCTACGCGGAAGCGCAGTCCCAGGACCGGTACACCGTCCAGAACCCGCAGCTCCTGCGGGTCTCGCTGACCGGTTCCGACGATGTCCTCGCCCGCAAGGGCGCGATGGTCGCCTACCAGGGCATCGTCGACTTCGACGGCGAGTACCAGAGCACCACCCAGCGCACCGCCCGCGCCCGCACCGGCGAGGGCCTGGACCTGATGCGCTGCTCCGGGCAGGGCACCGTCTACCTGGCCAACCTCGCCCAGCACGTCCACGTCGTCGACGTCGACCAGGACGGCCTCACCGTCGACAGCAGCTACGTGCTCGCCCTGGACTCCACCCTGCACACCGAGGCCATCGCCGTCGACAGCCAGTACGGCATCTCCGGCTCCGGCAAGTACCAGCTCAACATCAGCGGTCGCGGCAAGGTCGCGCTCATGACCTCCGGTCAGCCGCTGATGATGCAGGTCACCCCCGACAAGTACGTCAACGCCGACGCCGACGCCATCGTCGCCTGGTCCACCTCCCTGCGCGTGCAGATGCAGGCCCAGACGCACTCCACCGGCGTGTGGCGGCGCCGCGGCAACACCGGAGAGGGCTGGGAGCTCAGTTTCCTCGGCACCGGCTTCGCCCTGGTCCAGCCCAGCGAGCTGCTCCCGCCGCAGAACGCCCAGCTCGGACAGGGCATGGCCGCCCAGTACGGCATGGGCCAGCACGGCGCCCACGCCCAGAACCAGAACAACGCCTGGAACTGAGCCACCGCACCCCGCGTGACGGCGGAGGGGGCCGCGGGGGGGGGGGGGCGGGGCGGCCCCCCCCCCCCCCCCCCCCCCCCCCCCCTACCGGCGGCCCTACGCGCCCAGGCGCGCCAGGCTCGCCTCCAGCAGCAGCACCACCGAGGTGTCGGCCACCGCCGCCACCTCCTCGTACGGGAACCAGCGCAGGTCCAGCGACTCCTCGCTGATCTCCGCCACGGCACCGGCCGGAGCCAGAGCCGCGTACTGCACGTCCAGGTGCCAGTTGCAGGGCGCCGGGATCGGATGCCGGTCCAGGCGCACCGGCCCGCCCGGCACCAGGGTCAGCCCGGAGGCGATCCCCGACTCCTCGACGGCCTCGCGCAGCGCCACCCCGGCGAGCGTGGCGTCGCCCGGTTCGCAGTGCCCGCCCATCTGGAGCCACAGGCCGAGCTTCTTGTGCAGGGTCAGCAGGACGCGCCCGCGCTGCGGGTCGACGACCAGCGCGCTGCCGGTGACGTGACCGGCCGCGCAGGGTTTGTAGACCCCGTCCGGGTGGGCGGCCAGGTGCTCCAGGTACAGGTCGCGGAGCTCGGGCTGGTCCTCGTACCGCTTCAGGACGAGGACCGCGTCTTCGTGCAGGCTCACTTCTTCTCGTCGCCGTCCTGGTCGCCGCCGCGGCCTTCCTCGTCGCGCTTGCGGGCGGCCTCGCCGAGCATCTTGTCGATCTCGGAGAAGTCCAGCTGCTCGCGGTGCACGAACCCGTCCGGGTCGTCCAGGTCGGAGGCGGTCGGCAGCATGTCCGGGTGCTCCCACAGCCCGTCGCGGCCGTCCACACCGCGCGCGTCGGTGAGCGAGGCCCACAGCCGCGAGGCGTCGCGCAGCCGCCGCGGACGCAGCTCCAGCCCGATCAGCGTCGCGAAGGTCTGCTCCGCCGGGCCGCCCGAGGCGCGGCGCCGGCGCATGGTCTCGCGCATCGCGTCGGCCGAGGTCAGACGGGGCTTGGCCGCCTCGTGCACCACCGCGTCCACCCAGCCCTCGACCAGCGCGAGCGCCGTCTCCAGGCGGGCCAGTGCGGCCTTCTGCTCCGGGGTGTCCTGCGGCTGGAACATTCCGCCCTGGAGCGCCTCCTGCAGCTGCTCCGGGTTCGACGGGTCGAGCTGGCCGACCACGTCCTCCAGCTTCGAGGTGTCCACCTTGATGCCGCGGGCGTACCCCTCGACCGCGCCGAACAGGTGCGAACGCAGCCACGGCACGTGCGCGAACAGACGGGCATGGGCCGCCTCGCGCAGGGCCAGGTACAGCCGCACCTCGTCCGAGGGGACGCCGAGGTCCTTGCCGAAGCCCTCGATGTTCAGCGGCAGCAGCGCCGCCCGCCCGGCCGGACCGAGCGGCAGGCCGACGTCGGTGGATCCGACGACCTCGCCGGCGAGCGTGCCCACGGCCTGGCCGATCTGCTGGCCGAACATGGCCCCGCCCATGGAGCGCATCATCCCGAGCAGCGGGCCCGCCATGGCCTGCATCTCCTCGGGCAGCACGCTGCCCATGGCCGCCCCGACGCGCTCGGCGACCGGGTCGACGAGCTCCTTCCACACCGGCAGGGTCGCCTCGACCCACTCGGCGCGGCTCCACGCCACGGCCGCGTTGGCGCCGGACGGGAGGGAGGTCACCCCGTCCAGCCACAGGTCGGCGAGGCGCACGGCCTCCTCGACGGCCGACTTCTCGGCGGCGCCGACGCTCACGTCCTTCACGCCGTCCGCAGTGCCCTGGGCGACGGTCTGGCGGGCGATGTCCTTGGCCATGTCCCAGTTGACCGGACCGCCCTCGTAGCTCAGCATCTGGCCGAGCTGCTGGAAGGCGGCGCCGAGGTCGTTCGGGTTCATCGAGCCGAACATCGCGGCGAAGGGATTGTCCGCACCGCCGGGGAGGCCGCCAGGGCCGAACCCGAACGGATTCGCGGGGCCGCCCTGCCCGCCCTTCTTGCCCTCGTCGCCGTTCTCCGGCTCCTCCGGCGGAAGGCCGAATCCGAATGGGGTGTCGCTCACGGGTTTCCTCGGCTCGTAGGGCCGTCGGCGGGAGCCGACGGGCAATGGTCCGACAACACACCCAGCGTAGACACCACTCCCGCTTCCGGGCTCGGTGCTCCGCCGACTCCTGGGCTGCGGCAGGATGGACATCACCTGGTGGGTACGCGTCACGACACGTCCCCACTGAAGACAACCGCTGGAGACGCCCGGTGAGTTCCCCAGATCCGCAGGCTCGCGCGCCACACGACGCCGAAATCCGCCCCGAGCAAGGCGACAGCGCCCCCGGCGTTCGCCAGTCGCGAAACCAGGCCGAACCGCGACGGCGCAGCCCCGTGATCGCGGTGACCGGCGCCGCGTCCGGGGTCGGCGCGGCCCTGGTCGCCCGGCTCGCCGAGTCCGACGAGGTCAAGCAGGTCGTCGCCATCGACGAGCGGCGCGGGGACTGCGCGTCCGCGCAGTGGCACGTCCTCGACGTACGGGACCCCGCGATCGCGGAGAAGCTGCGCGGCGCCGACGTCGTGGTCCACCTCGCGCTGGACCTCGACCTGGAGACCGACCCCGCGGCCCGTACCGCGTACAACGTACGCGGAACCCAGACCGTCCTGACCGCCGCCGCGGCGGCCGGCGTGCACCGGGTCGTGCTGTGCACCTCCGCCATGGTCTACGGGGCCCTCCCGGACAACGACATCCCGCTCTCGGAGGACTCCGAGCTGCGCGCCACCGCCGAGGCGACCGGTGTCGGTGACCTGCTGGAGATCGAGCGCCTGGGCCGCCGGGCCCCGCGGGCCCACCCCGGGCTGAACGTGACGGTGGTCCGTCCGGCGGTCCTGGTCGGCGGCACCGACACCGCCCTGACCCGGTACTTCGAGTCCCCGCGCCTGCTCGTCGTCGCCGGATCCCGGCCCACCTGGCAGTTCTGCCACGTGGAGGACCTGGTCAGCGCCCTGGAGTACGCGGCGCTGGAGAAGGCCGAGGGCGAGCTGGCCGTCGGCTGCGAGGGCTGGCTGGAGCAGGAGGAGGTCGAGGAGCTGAGCGGCATCCGCCGCATGGAGCTGCCCTCGGCGGTCGCCCTCGGCGCGGCCGCCCGGCTGCACCGGATCGGCCTGACCCCGTCCCCGGCCGGGGACCTCGCGTACACGATGCACCCGTGGGTGGTCAGTGTCAGCGGGCTGCACGCGGCGGGCTGGCGGCCCCGCTGGACCAACGAGGAGGTCCTCGCCGAGCTGCTCCAGGAGGTGGCGGGCCGGCACACTGTCGCGGGCCGCAGGCTGGGGCGCAAGGACGCCGCCACCGCCGCCGGCGCCGCCGGTGCGACGGTGGCCCTACTCGGCGCCGCCGCCGCGGTCCGCCGGGCCCGGCGGCGCCGGGGCATCTGAACCGGACCGGCGCCCCGCCCGGCCGGGCGGGGCTCCTGTAGGAGGCTCCCAACCGGGCGGGGCGGGCCCGGGCGAATCGGCTATTCCGCCGTCACGGCCTCTAGGGCACGATGGAAGACATGGCACCGCACTTCGACCACCCCGGCGAGCAGGCCGCTCCGGACCCGATCCGGCTGCTTGAGATCCGTGACGCCCCGCTCTCCATCGACGAGGTCTTCCGGGCCGTCGGCGACGACGCGACGGGCGGTACGACCCTCTTCGTCGGCACGGTGCGCAACCACGACGGCGGCGCCGACGTGGACTCGCTCGGCTACTCCTGCCATCCCACGGCGGAGGCCGAGATGCGGCGCGTCGCCGACCGGGTCGTCGAGAAGTACCCGGTCCGCGCGCTGGCCGCGGTCCACCGCGTCGGCGACCTGGCCGTGGGCGACCTCGCCGTGATCGTCGCCGTCTCCTGCCCGCACCGGGGCGAGGCCTTCGAGGCTTGCCGGATGCTGATCGACGACCTCAAGCACGAGGTCCCGATCTGGAAGCACCAGACGTTCTCGAACGGCACCGAGGAGTGGGTCGGCGCCTGCTGACGCGGGCGGCCGGGTGCGCAGACCCCGGGCGCGGGGGCGTCCCCGCCGGGGAGTAGCCTCACACCCGTTCGGCCGCGCAACACGCCCTCGATTTGCGTAACCCCCTCCCGGGCACGAGCGTTGAAGCCACAGACGACACGTACTTTCGGGGCAGGGAGGCACGTCCATGGCGTCACTGGCGTGGTTGCTGATTCCGCTGTTCGCCGCGATCGGGGCGGCGATATGGGGCAGCTGGGCGGCACGCGACCGCACGCAAGGCGACATATCCGAGCTCGCCGGCTACGCGAGGTTCCGCGAGGTCATGGACGAGGCTGACCGGGCCCATCAGGCCCGTATGAAAGAAAAGGCGCACACCGGTTCCGACGCCGTCTGACGCGTCCCGGGAGTGCCGCCGGGAAGCACCGCCGGACGGTTCCGCGGGAAGGCACCGCGGGGAGTACCGCGAGCCCCTCCGCCGGAAGATTCGGCTCCGCTGAGAATCCCCTGAGAGTTCCGCCCGAGGGCCCCGTACGGACCGGCCCCGGGGGCCGCCCGCAGAGGCCGTCACGTACTGTCGAGCCATGCCACGCCGCACCGCGACGATGCTCGCCTCCTTCCTCGTGCTGTTCGCGCTGCTCTGCGTGGGAGTGTTCCTCAGGGTCCCGTACTCGGAGATGAGCCCCGGCCCCACCGTGAACACCCTCGGCGACTCGCGCGGCGAGCCGGTCCTGAACATCTCGGGGCGCAAGACGTACCCCACCAGCGGTCACCTCAACATGACCACGGTCCGTGTCACCGGCGCCGACTACGACATGAACCTGCTGGAAGCGGTCTACGGCTGGGTGGCCGGCGACAACATCGTCGTGCCGCACGAGAACCTCTATCCGAACGGCAAGACGGACAAGGAATCGACGCAGGAGAACGCCGAGGAGTTCAGCCAGTCGCAGGAGAGCGCCAAGGTGGCGGCCCTCAAGCAGCTCGGCATCCCGGTCACCGCCCGCGTCATCGTCTCCACCGTCGTCAAGGGCAGCCCCTCCGAGGGGAAGCTGCACGCCGGGGACGTGATCAAGGACGTGGACGGCGCCCCGGTCAACGAGCCGGGCGACGTGGCGAAGCTCGTCACCAAGCACAAGCCCGGGGAGCCGGTGGAATTCACCATCGTCCCGGCCGCCGACGCCGCCGCGGCCGAGAAGGAGAACCGCGAGCCCACCGGCAGCACCAAGGTCACCATCACCGCGGGCAAGGCGCCCGACGACGGCCACGCCATCGTCGGCATCCGGGCCGGGACCGACCACGCCTTCCCGTTCCCGATCGACATCAAGCTCGCCGACGTGGGCGGCCCCAGCGCCGGCCTGATGTTCGCGCTGGGCATCGTCGACAAGCTCACCCCGCAGAGCCTGACCGGCGGGAAGTTCATCGCGGGCACCGGCACCATCGACGACACCGGCAAGGTCGGCCCCATCGGCGGCATCCAGATGAAGACCATCGGCGCCCGCCAGGCCGGCGCCGAGTACTTCCTCACCCCGGCCGAGAACTGCGCCTCCGCCGCGGCGCACACCCCCGACGGCCTGACCCTGGTGAAGGTCTCCACCATCGACGACGCCACCAAGGCCCTGGAGAAGATCGGCAAGGGGGACACGGCGGGGCTGCCGCGGTGCACGAAGTCCTGACCGCCGGACCCCGCCGCACCCGGACCCGCCGGGTCCCGCCCGGCCGCTGCGACTAGTCCAGGAAGGTCGCGGCCAGGGCCTCGGCCAGGCCCGGCACCAGGGTCGCCCCGGTCAGCACCTCGCTGGAGGAGTCCTTCTCCCGCAGCCGCACGGCCGACTCCCGCGACCCGTCGCGCAGCACGCCCACCGTCAGGCGGACCTCCTGCCGGTCGGGGTGCCCGGCGACCCACTTGGCCAGCTGCTTGTCGCTGAGCCCCTCCGGTACGGAGGCCTCCGCGGACGGCGGCAGCATCAGCCGCTCCACGGTCAGGGCGCAGCCGACGATCGCGTCGGGCCAGGCGATGGTCCCCAGGAACTTGTCCAGCGGCATCCCGGCCGGGACCTGGTCCTGCTCGATCGGGGTCAGCTGGCTCTTGCCGGCGTCGTCCCGGTCGAGGCCCAGCTGGTTCGCGAGGCCCGGCTCCGAGCGGCGCAGGCGGGCCGTGTCGACCAGGGCGAAGAGCCGGGCGGGCTTGTCCCAGCCGAGGGTGGAGGCGTACTCGTCGATTTCGAGGACGGCGCGGGTCAGCGGACCGGCCGCCATCGGGGTGCCGGGGGAGGGAGAAAGGTTGGACATGGACAACATCCTGCCTCCTTTCTCCCCGATAGCGGGAACTGACTAAAGCCTCAGTAAGTTGCATGAGTGGGCCCTACGATCGGGGGCCCAGCTTTGGACACTTTTCCAGTACGCCAGAGACCGACCAGACCACAGCGACTTTCGAGGTGCGCACCTTGGCTTTCCAGATGCCGGACCGCGGCGGAGGCCCCTCCGGGCCACGGATGAGAGTCGGCCGCCCCTCCCGGCGCGCCCGGACTCTTCTGATGACCCTGGGCGTCCTGGCCGTCCTGGCCATGGCGTTCATCATGTTCGCCGGGTTCTGGACGGACTGGCTCTGGTTCCGCTCCGTCAAGTACTCCACGGTCTTCACCACCACCCTGTGGACCAAGATCGGCCTCTTCGCCGTCTTCGGTCTGCTGATGGCCGGTGCCGTCGGGTTCAACATCTGGCTGGCGCACCGGCTGCGGCCGCCGCTCAGCGCGATGTCGATGGAGCAGCAGAGCCTCGACCGCTACCGGATGAGCGTCGCCCCGTACAAGAAGTGGCTGCTCCTGACCATCGCAGCGGTCGTCGGACTGATCGCGGGCGCCTCGGCGGCCGGCCAGTGGAAGACCTGGCTGATGTACGTGAACGGGGTGCCCTTCGGGCGCAAGGACCCCCAGTTCGGCCTGGACGTGTCGTTCTACACCTTCGACCTGCCCTGGTACCGCTTCCTGCTCGGCTTCGGCTTCGCCGCCGTCGTGCTCTCGGTGATCGCCGCAGTCGTCGTGCACTACCTGTACGGCGGCCTGCGCGTGACCAGCCCGGGGGCCCGGGCCACCGCCGCGGCGACCGGGCACCTGTCGGTGCTGCTCGGCCTCTTCGTGACCTTCAAGGCCGTTGCCTACTGGCTCGACCGGTACGGCCTCGCCGTGAAGTCCAGCGACTTCAAGGCCGCCGACAACTGGACCGGCCTGCGGTACGTCGACGCCAACGCCTACCTGCCCGCGAAGACGATCCTCGTCGCCATCGCGGCCATCTGCGCGCTGCTCTTCTTCGCCACCCTGTGGCGCCGCACCTGGCAGCTGCCGGTCATCGGCTTCGGCCTGATGGTCCTGTCGGCGATCCTGATCGGCGGGCTCTACCCGGCGATCGTCCAGAAGTTCCAGGTCCAGCCGAACGAGCAGGCCAAGGAATCCCCGTACGTCGAGAAGAACATCAAGGCCACGCGCGACGCCTACGGGATCGCAGGCAGCGACGTCAAGGACTACCCGGGCGTGCCCACCGCCGGCACGAACAAGGACCAGCTGCGCAAGGCGGCGGACACCACCGCCAGCGTCCGGCTCCTCGACCCGAACATCGTCTCCCCGGCCTTCCAGCAGCTCCAGCAGGTCAAGGGCTACTACGCCTTCCCGTCCACGCTCGCCGTGGACCGCTACAGCGGCCAGGACACGGTCATCGGGCTCCGCGAGCTGAACATCGGCGGCATCCCGAAGAACAACTGGATCAACGACCACTTCCGCTACACGCACGGCTTCGGCGTGGTCGCCGCCAAGGGCAACACCGCCACCGACAAGGGCGCCCCCGACTTCACCCAGTCCGACCTGCCCTCCAAGGGCATGTTCGGCACGGACTTCGAGCAGCGGATCTACTACGGCGAGCAGACGAAGCAGTACTCGATCGTCGGCGGTCCGCAGAAGGAGCTCGACTACTCGGACGACAAGGGCGAGAAGGAGACGAGCTACAAGGGCGACTCCGGCGTCAACCTCGACAACCCGGTCAACCGGGCCGCGTACGCGCTCGCCTTCAGCGAGCCGCAGATCCTGTACTCGGGCGCCATCGGCGAGGGCTCGCGGATCCTCTACAACCGCACCCCCAAGGAGCGCGTCGAGGCCGTCGCGCCCTGGCTGACCATCGACGGGGCCCCGTACCCGGCGGTCGTCGACGGCCGGATCAAGTGGATCGTCGACGCCTACACGACGACGAACGGCTACCCGTACGCCTCGCGCACCACGCTGGGCGACAGCACCGCCGACTCGCTGACCAACAGCCAGCGCGCGGTGGTGGCCCAGGAGAGCCAGGTCAACTACATCCGCAACTCGGTGAAGGCCACCGTCGACGCGTACGACGGCACGGTCAGCCTGTACCAGTGGGACACCGAGGACCCGGTCCTGAAGACCTGGATGAAGGCCTTCCCGGGCACGGTGCAGCCCAAGAGCGCGATCGACAAGGCGCTCATGGACCACCTGCGCTACCCGCAGGACCTCTTCAAGGTCCAGCGCGAGCTGCTCACCCGGTACCACGTCACCGACCCGCAGACCTTCCTCAGCGGCAGCGAGGCCTGGCAGGTCCCGGACGACCCGACCACCAAGGCCGGTACGGCGGTTCCGCCGTACTACCTGTCGATGAAGATGCCGGCGCAGAAGGAGAAGGACCAGGTCTTCTCCCTCACGACGACCTTCACGCCGAACGGCCGGGACAACCTGAGCGCCTTCATGGCGGTCAACGCCGATCCGGGCACCCCGGACTACGGCAAGATCAGACTCCTGAAGCTGCCGACCAGCAGCCCGGTCGACGGCCCCAAGCAGGTCCAGAGCAAGTTCAACTCCGAGCCGAAGATCGCCGAGTCGATCCGGCTGCTGCGCGGCGGCGACTCCGAGGTGGAGTACGGGAACCTGCTCACGGTCCCGCTGGACGGCGGCATGCTCTACGTGGAGCCGGTGTACGTCCGCAGCTCCGGGCTCAAGTACCCGCTGCTGCGCAAGGTGCTCGTGACCTACGGCGGCCAGACGGCCTTCGAGGACACCCTGGAGAAGGCGCTGAACGTGGTCTTCGGTGCCGAGGCCCCCACCACGCCGACGCCCCCGACGACGACCCCGCCGGGTGAGGGCACGGTCACTCCGCCCACCGCCCAGGACCCGACGGTCAAGGCGGCCCTGGAGGACGCCCAGAAGGCCATCGACGCGGCGGAGAAGGCCCGGCAGGCCGGCGACTGGACGGCCTACGGCAAGGCCCAGGACGACATCAAGGCCGCGCTGAAGCGGGCGATCGACGCCGAGGCGAAGCTGACGGCGCCCAAGACGGGCGGCTAGGCACCCACGTGGTCAAGGCCCCTCCCCGCGTCGTGATACTGTGGTTTCACCGACGCGGGGTGGAGCAGCTCGGTAGCTCGCTGGGCTCATAACCCAGAGGTCGCAGGTTCAAATCCTGTCCCCGCTACTGAAGACGAAGGCCCGGATCCAATGGGATCCGGGCCTTCGTCATGTCCGGGCGGGGGCCGGAAGAAGAAGCCGGAAGACACGGGGTCACTGGGGCGGGTGAGTTGGGGTGTGAGCGTGTTTGACTTGTCTCTCTGTGGGCATGTCGACAAAACGCTGTAGTGACCTCACTGGCTGCGACATACCAGGTGTACGCGGGTAGCAGGTGATGCGACGATGGGATTTATGGGGGACAGGTCAACTCTGCTGGAGACAGGGCGGTTTGTGAGGGCGGAGGCCGAGTCGGGTACGGAGTCCGGTGAGGCGGCTCAGGCTGTCAACGCGCAGACCGCACTGACCGATGCGGTGTTCGCGGAAGAAGCCTTTGGCGAGGCCGAAGGCGCCACCGAGGCCGAGCTGGAGGCCCGCCACCGGCTCGCCGCCGACAAGGGCGACTCGGGTGCCATGAGCGTGCTCGGGGCCCTCCTGTTGCGCCGCGGCGACCTGGCCGGTGCCGAACCGTACCTGCGCGGAGCCACCGCGGCGGGCGACCGCGCCGCCGCGAACAACCTCGGCGTCCTCCTGCACCAGCGCGGCTACCCCGACGACGCCGCCGGCTGGTGGCGGGTCGCGGCCGTCGCCGGATCGGCCCCGGCCGCACACGCCCTGGGCCGCCACTACCGCGAGCGCGGGGACGAGCCCGCTGCCGAGTACTGGCTGCGCCAGGCGGCCGAATCCGGCCACGCCCTGGGCGCCTACGGCCTGGCCGACCTGCTGGAGCACCGCGGGGACAAGGGCGTCGAGCGCTGGTTCCGCGCCGCCGCCGAGCAGGGGCACCGCGAGGCGGCCTACCGCCTGGCACGGCACCTGCGCAAGGGCGACCCCGCCGAGGCCGAGCAGTGGTACCGCCAGGCCGCCGCGCGCGGGCACAGGCGTGCCGGGCTGCACCTGGGCGCCCTGCTGGAGGCGCGCGGCGAGCTCAAGGAGGCCGGACGCTGGTACCTCAGCTCGGCGAAGCAGGGCGAGGCCCGGGCGGCGTGCGCCCTCGGCTTCCTGCTGCGCGACGCGGGGGACGAGGAGAGCGCGGCCTCGTGGTGGCTGCGGGCCGCCCAGGACGGCGACGGCAACGCGGCGAACGCCCTGGGCGCGCTGCACGCCGCCCGGGGCGAGACCCAGACGGCCGAGAAGTGGTACCGGGCCGCGATGGACGCGGGCGACCAGAACGGCGCGTACAACCTCGCCCTGCTCTGCGCCGCGCAGGAACGTACGGCGCAGGCCGAGCAGTGGTACCGCCGAGCCGCCTACGCGGGCCACCGCGAGGCCGCCAACGCGCTCGCCATCCTGCTCCTCCAGGGCGGTGACGCGGCCGGGGCCGAGCCGTGGTTCTCCAAGGCGGCGGAGGCCGGCAGCGTGGACGCCGCCTTCAACCTGGGCATCCTCTTCGCCAGCCGCGACGAGGACCGCACGGCGCTGAAGTGGTACGAGCGGGCCGCCGCGGCCGGGCACACCGACGCGGCGCTCCAGGTCGGGATCGCCCTGGTGCGCGACGGGGCCGAGCGGGCCGCGGAGCGGCACCTGCGCTGCGCGGCGGGCGGCGGCAGCGCCGAGGCGGCGTTCCGGCTGGCCTCCCTGCTGGAGTCGCTCGCCCCGCCGCCGGAGCCGGTGGCGCTGGGCGAGCCGGTCGGCGGGGCCGCGCGGACCGAGAGCGAGGAGTGGTACGAGCGTGCCGCCGAGCAGGGTCACCGGCGGGCCCAGGTCCGGGTCGGGATGCTGGCCGCCGCCCGGGGCGACCTGACGGTGGCCGCGCGCTGGTACCGGGAGGCGGCGGAGGCCGGATCCCGCAACGGCGCGTTCAACCTCGGGCTGCTGCTGGCCCGCGAGGGCAACGAGCCCGAGGCGGCCCTGTGGTGGACCCGCGCCGCGGTGGCGGGGCACGGCAGGGCGGCGCTGCGGCTGGGCCTGCTCGCGGCCCGCCACGGAGACCTGTCCGAGGGGCAGAAGTGGTGCGTCCGGGCCATGGAGCTGGGCCCGGCGGAGGTCTCCGAGCGCGCGGCCCGGCTGCGCGACGCGCTGGCGGAGGAGCTGTCGGCCTGAGGTGCCGGTTAACTGATTTGCATCTGCCGGGTGGCCTCACGTAGAGTCGGGTTTACCGACGCGGGGTGGAGCAGCTCGGTAGCTCGCTGGGCTCATAACCCAGAGGTCGCAGGTTCAAATCCTGTCCCCGCTACTGAAGGCCCGAGGCCCGGATCCCATGGATCCGGGCCTTGAGTCGTTTCTGATCGTGAACGGCCGCCCCGTGGCGGCGGCCCGTGGCGGCGGCCGGAAGGCAGCGAAAAGGCCGGGGGCATGGCCCCCGGCCTTCTTCCGTTCGCCCGTGACCCGGCTACGCGCCCGCGCAGTTCGGGCAGACGCCGCGGTAGGTCACCTCGACCGCCGAGACCACGAAGCCGAAGCGCTCGGCGGCGGGCAGGTCGGCCAGTGGGTCCCCCGCCGGGTGGACGTCGCGGATGGCCCCGCACCGGGCGCAGACCAGGTGCTGGTGGGGGCGGTGGGCGTTCGGGTCGTACCGCTTGGCCCGCCGGTCCGTGGAGACCTCCAGGATTTCGCCGAGAGTGACCAGCTCGCCCAAGGTGTTGTAGACCGTCGCTCGAGAGATCTCGGGCAGTTTGGTCACGGCTCGCGCGTGGACCTCGTCGGCCGTCAAATGGACATGGTCGCCGTCGAGCACTTCGGCCACGACGCGCCGCTGGGCCGTCATGCGCCAGCCGCGTCCGCGAAGTCGTTCCAGCAGGTCACTCATACACGCCAGCCTAACAGTGGGGATTCGGTGCAGATCCCGAACCGGTGTGGACTTGGATGCTTACTTGACTTAGACAAAGTCCATCGTAGGATCGGGAACGGCAAAGGCCAAGGACAGGACACGCAGGAATGACGCAGGAGGCGCACGTGACGCAGCAGGGACCGCTCACCACGGAGGCCGGGGCTCCGGTCGCCGACAACCAGAACAGCGAGACCGCTGGCGTCGGCGGGCCCGTTCTCGTCCAGGACCAGCTGCTCCTGGAGAAGCTCGCCCACTTCAACCGCGAGCGCATCCCGGAGCGCGTGGTGCACGCCCGCGGCGCCGGCGCCTACGGCACCTTCACCGTCACCCGTGACGTGACGCAGTGGACCCGGGCGAAGTTCCTCTCCGAGGTCGGCAAGGAGACGGAAACGTTTCTGCGCTTCTCCACCGTCGCGGACAGCCTCGGCGGCGCCGACGCCCGCCGTGACCCCCGCGGCTGGGCGCTGAAGTTCTACACCGAAGAGGGCAACTACGACCTCGTCGGCAACAACACCCCGGTCTTCTTCATCCGGGACGCGATCAAGTTCCCCGATTTCATCCACACCCAGAAGCGCGACCCGTACACGGGCTCGCAGGAGGCGGACAACGTCTGGGACTTCTGGGGTCTGTCGCCCGAGTCCACCCACCAGGTGACCTGGCTGTTCGGTGACCGCGGCATACCGGCGTCCTACCGCCACATGAACGGCTACGGCTCGCACACGTTCCAGTGGAACAACGAGGCCGGCGAGGTCTTCTGGGTCAAGTACCACTTCAAGACCGACCAGGGCATCGAGAACCTCACCCAGGCCGAGGCCAACGCGCTGGCCGGCGAGGACCCCGACTCCCACCAGCGCGACCTGCGCACGTCCATCGAGCGCGGCGAGTTCCCGACCTGGACCGTGCAGGTCCAGATCATGCCGGCGGCCGACGCGGACGGCTACCGCTTCAACCCGTTCGACCTCACCAAGGTGTGGCCGCACGAGGACTACCCGCCGATCGAGATCGGCAAGCTGGAGCTCAACCGCAACCCGGAGAACGTCTTCGCCGAGGTCGAGCAGTCCATCTTCTCCCCGGCGCACTTCGTCCCCGGCATCGGTCCGTCCCCCGACAAGATGCTCCAGGGCCGTCTCTTCGCGTACGGCGACGCCCACCGCTACCGCGTCGGCATCAACGCCGACCACCTGCCGGTGAACCGTCCGCACGCCACCGAGGCGCGCACCAACTCCCGTGACGGCTTCCTGTACGACGGCCGCCACAAGGGCGCGAAGAACTACGAGCCGAACAGCTTCGGCGGCCCCTTCCAGACGGACCGCCCGCTGTGGCAGTCCTCCGCGGTGACCGGCGGCACGGGCAACCACGCCACCCCGTCGCACTCCGAGGACAACGACTTCGTCCAGGCGGGCGACCTCTACCGCCTGATGTCGGAGGACGAGAAGTCCCGTCTGATCGAGAACCTGTCCGGCTTCATCGCCAAGGTCTCCCGTGACGACATCGCCGAGCGGGCGATCAACAACTTCCGCCAGGCGGACGGCGACTTCGGCAAGCGGCTGGAGGCCGCGGTCCAGGCCCTCCGCGGCTGACACCGGACCGCTTGCCGCGGCAGGACGACGGGCCGTCGCCCCCTCGAGGGGTGCCGGCCCGTCGTCGTCGCGGTCTACGCGGCGATGCTGGGCCGCGCCCGCACCCAGCAGCGGATGACGTCGCGGACGGAGACGATGCCCACCGGGCCGCCGTCCTCCAGGACGATCAGGTGCCGGAAGCCGCCGAGCGCCATGGCCTCGGCGGCCTCCTGCACGGTGGCTTCCGGGGTGCAGAAGACGACGTTGTTCGTGGTGTGCGCGCCCACCGACTCCCGGTCGGGATCGTGGCCCGCGCCGATCGAGTTGAGGATGTCGCGCTCGGTGAGAATGCCGATGCCGCTGTGGTCGGGGTCGAGGACCACGGCCGCGCCGACGCGCCGGCCGGACATCAGACAGGCTGCCTGTCGAAGGGTGTGTGCGGGTCCGAGGGTGAGGATCACGGTGCTCATGGCGTCACGGACGAGCATGAAGAGAGCCACCTCCTGGGTGAGTCCCCCGCTTGGGTGGGTGCACCCGTGGGCGCCCCTTTCGAGAATCGCTTCACAAGTGCACAAGCGGGGGAGTCTCAGATTCCCACGCGTACGGAGAGTCATCAAGAGGGCGCGCTGAGCGCACTCACCCGCGCAGCGGGGTCAGGCGCGGGGGCGCAGGTGCGCGAGCATCTCGTCGTGCAGCAGGCCGTTGGACGCCGCCGCGTTCCCGCCGTGGACGCCCTCGACGCCGTCGAGGCCGGTGAACCGGCCGCCCGCCTCCTGGACCACGACCGCGATCGCCGCCATGTCCCACAGGTTCAGCTCGGGCTCGGCGCACAGGTCCAGCGAACCCTCCGCGACCATCATGTACGGCCAGAAGTCCCCGTAACCCCGAGTGCGCCAGCAGGCGCGCGTCAGGTCCAGGAACCCGGGGAGGCGGCCCTGCTCCTCCCAGCCGCTCAGGGAGGAGTACGCGAAGGAGGCGTCACCCAGGCCCGCGACCTTCGAGACCCCCAGGGGCGTCGGTTCGCCCAGCGCCCCGCCGGAGAAGGCCCCGGAGCCCTGCGCGGCCCACCAGCGGCGGCCCAGCGCCGGGGCCGAGACCACGCCGACGACCGGGCGGAACACCCCGTCGTCGCCCTCCGCCATGAGGGAGATCAGCGTCGCCCAGACGGGGACCCCGCGGACGTAGTTCTTCGTTCCGTCGATCGGGTCCACGACCCAGCGGCGCGGGCCGTCGCCCCGGAGCCCGTACTCCTCGCCCAGGATGGCGTCGGCGGGCCGGGCCGCGAGGATCCCCGCCCGGACGACCTCCTCGGCGGCCTTGTCGGCCTCGCTGACCGGGGTCATGTCCGGCTTGGTCTCGACCTGGAGGTCGAGGGCGCGGAACCGCCGCATCGTGACGGCGTCCGCCGCGTCGGCGAGTTCGAGGGCAAGGCGCAGATCATCGGCATACGTGGACATGCCCGAACAGTATCGACACCGGGGCGGCCCGGCGAACGAGGTCCACAGTGCGGCCGGGAGGCGCCCTTGACAGGATCTGTCGACCCGTCAACTCTGACGGGGGAGCCCAGCGGGAGACCGACAGCGGGAGACCGACAGCGGGGAGGCGACGATGCCGGCGGGCCGGGAGTCCTTGCTGCGAGCGGCCGGAGCGGCCCTGTCCGCGCGCCCCTGGCCGGCCGTGCGGATGGTGGAGGTCGCCGCCGCCGCCGGCGTCTCGCGGCAGACCCTCTACAACGAGTTCGGCGGCAAGGACGGCCTGGGCCGCGCCCTGGTGCGCCGGGCGGCCGAGGAGTATCTCGACGGGGTCGACCGGGCGCTGGCCCCCGGACCCTCCTCCGTACCGGACACGGACACGTACGCCGACACGTACGCGGACGCCGACACCGCCGCCCGGCTCGCCGCCGTCGCGGAGTGGACCGTGCGCGCCGCCCGCACCCGGCCCCTCGTACGGGCCCTGCTCACCGGCGGCTGGGAGCCGGCCCTGCCCGCGCCGCCCCCGCCGGGAACCCGGCAGGCCCTCGCGCCGGGGGAACTGGCCCGGACGGTACGGGACCGGGCCGCGGCCGCGCTGAGCCCGGGAGAACCTGCCTGGCGCTGCGAGCTCGCCGTCCGGCTCGCGCTGTCCTATGTCATAGCCCCCGGGGAGGACGCCATCGGGGACCGGGCCGCCGCCGAGCTGCTGAGACTGCTCGGACTGCCGGCCGTGCCGCCTCCGGCGGCGACCCCCGGTGTGCCGCTCAGTGCGCCGAACCGGACAGCTGGAGCCCGATGACGCCCAGGATCACCAGCGAGATCGAGACGAGTTTGAGGGTGGAGACCAGGTCGCCGAGGAAGACCATGCCGTAGATCGCGGTCCCGGCGGCCCCGATGCCCGTCCAGACCGCGTAGGCGGGGCCCACGTCCAGCTTCTTCAGCGCCAGCGTCAGCAGGCCGAAGCTGCCCAGGGCGAAGCAGGCGAAGGCGATCGTGGGCCACAGCCGGGTGAAACCGTGGGACAGCTTGAGGCAGACCGCGAAGCCGGTCTCCAGGATTCCCGCGACCACCACCAGCAGCCACGCCATGTCGATTGCCTCCCCGCCTCGCGTGACGTCGCGTCACTTGGTGCGATGATGCATTTACCAGACAGGACGGCCTGCAAACCCCGCCGCCCGGTCAGTCGCCCTCGCGACGCTCCCGCGTCTGCAGCAGCCGGCGCAGGGAGTACAGCCGGGCCGGGTCGGCGTGGCCGTCCTCCACCCACTGGTCGAGCGCGCAGTCCGGCTCGTCGTGGCTGCACGCGCGCGGGCACCCCTCCGTCCCCGGCACCAGCTCCGGGAAGGCCAGGATCACCCGGGACGGGTCCACGTGGTGCAGGCCGAAGGAGCGCACGCCCGGGGTGTCGATGACCCAGCCGTCCCCGGCGGGCAGCGGCAGGGCGAGCGCCGAGGTGGTGGTGTGGCGGCCGCGGCCGGTCACCGCGTTGACGTGGCCGGTGGCCCGCTGGCGGCCCTCGGAGACCAGCGAGTTGACCAGGGTGGTCTTGCCGACGCCGGAATGGCCGACGAAGGCGGTGATCCGGCCGTTCAGCCGCTCGCGCACCCGGTCGGCGGCGCCGCCCGTCGCCAGCTCCTCGCGGTTGGTCACCACGTAGTTCAGGCCGAAGGTGGAGTAGATCTCCAGGATTTTGTCGGCCGAGGTCAGGTCGGACTTGGTGAGCACCAGCAGGGGCTCCAGCCCCGCGTCGTACGCGGCCACCAGACAGCGGTCGATCATGCGCGGCCGGGGCTCCGGATCGGCCAGCGCCGTGACGATGGCCAGCTGGTCGGCGTTGGCGACGACCACCCGCTCGTACGGGTCGTCGTCGTCCGCGGTGCGCCGCAGGACGGACTTGCGCTCCTCGATGCGCACGATCCGCGCGAGGGTGTCCTTCCTGCCGGACAGGTCACCGACGATCCAGACCCGGTCGCCGACCACCGCCGCCTTGCGGCCCAGTTCGCGGGCCTTCATCGCGGTGATCGTGCGGTCCCCGACCAGGCAGGTCAGCCGGCCGCGGTCCACGGTCAGCACGAAGCCCTCGGAGGCGTCCTCGTGCTTGGGCCGGATGTTGGTGCGCGCCCGGTTGCCCTTGGGGTTCGGGCGCTGGCGGATGTCGTCCTCGTCGGTGTGCTTGCCGTACCTGCGCATGACGGGCCCTACGCTCCCGCTCCCGTGCCCGCGAGCATGTCTGTCCACATCTTCGGGAAGTCCGGCAGGGTCTTCGCCGTCGTCGCCACGTTCTCGATCTCCACGCCCTTGACGGCCAGGCCGATCACCGCGCCGGCCGTGGCCATCCGGTGGTCGTCGTAGGTGTGGAAGACGCCGCCGTGCAGCGGGCGCGGGCGGATGTGCAGGCCGTCGGCGGTCTCGGTGACGTCGCCGCCGAGCCCGTTGATCTCGGCGGTGAGGGCGGCCAGCCGGTCCGTCTCGTGCAGGCGCAGGTGCTGGACACCGCGCAGCACCGACTCCGAGTCGGCCAGCGCCGCGACCGCCGCGATGCCCGGGGTCAGCTCGCCGACCTCGCTCAGGTCCACGTCGATGCCGTGGATCTTGCCGGTGCCGGTGAAGACCAGGCCCGCGTCGGTCAGCTCGCAGGAGCCGCCCATCTCGGTGAAGATCCGGCGCAGCGCGTCACCGGGCTGGGTGGTGCGGTGCGGCCAGTCCGGCACGGTCACCGTGCCGCCGGTGATCAGGGCCGCGGCCATGAACGGCTGGGCGTTGGAGAGGTCCGGCTCCACGACCATGTCGCGGCCGAGCAGCGCGCCCGGCGCGACCCGCCACACGTTCTTCTCGCCGCCGGCCTCGGGGGTGTCGACCTGGGCGCCCGCCGCGCGCAGCATCTCCACCGTCATCCGGATGTGCGGCATCGACGGCAGCGTCGCGCCGGTGTGGCGGACCTCGACGCCCTGGTTGAAGCGCGGGGCGGAGAGCAGCAGCGCCGAGACGAACTGCGAGGAGTTGGAGGCGTCGATCTCGACCGTGCCGCCCTCCAGGGCCCCGCCGCCCTGGACGGTCATCGGCAGCGCGCCGCGGCCGTCGTCGTCGATCCGGGCGCCGAGGGCGCGCAGGGCGTTGATGACCTCGCCGAGGGGGCGCTCGTAGGAGCGCGGGTCGCCGTCGAAGCGGATGTCGCCGGCGGCCAGGGTTGCGACGGGCGGCAGGAAGCGCATGACCGTGCCCGCGTTGCCGACGTCGACGGTGGCCGGGCCGTGCAGGGCCGCCGGGATGATCCGCCAGGCCTCGCCGCCCGCGCCGTCACCGGAGCTGGAGGAGACGGTCTCCTCGATGCCGACGCCCAGCGCGCGCAGCGCGTCCGACATCAGCTGGGAGTCGCGCGAACGCAGCGGGCGGCGCACCCAGCCCGGCTCGGAGGCGAGGGCGGCCAGGACGAGGGCGCGGTTGGTGACCGATTTGGACCCCGGCACGGTGACGGTGGCGTGGACGGCCCCGTCGGCGAGGGGGGCGGGCCAGAGGGCGTGGAGCGCGGGGGTCTCGGTCATGGCCACCACTTTAGTGGCTTCCCCCGGGCCCAGATCTTGATCGCGGGCCCGTCTCAGAGGCCGAGAAGCCAGCGACCGCCGCCGATCAGCGAGCAGAGCGCGACGGCGTGGAAGAACAGCAGCCAGGCGAGCGCGGGCACATGGGTGAGCCGCCCCAGCTGGTCGGCGTCCGAATCGGGCGCCCCGCCGTGCCGGCGCTTGGCCTGGAGCTCGAACACCGGCCGCACCCCGCCCAGCAGCAGGAACCACACCACCGCGTACGCGAACACCGCCTGCACCCCGGACGGCGCCAGCCAGGACACCAGGACGAACGCGGCGCCGGTCAGCACCACCGTCAGCAGCCCGTACGCGTTGCGGATCATCACCAGCATCGCCAGCAGCAGCGCGGTCGCCGCCCACAGCAGCAGCGTGATCCGGTGCGCCGACAGCAGGGCGGCCCCGCCCAGGCCCAGCAGCGACGGCGCCGTGTACCCGGCGGCGGCCGTCAGGATCATCCCGAGGCCGGTGGGCTTGCCCCTGCTGACGGTGACCCCGCTGGTGTCCGAGTGCAGCCGGATGCCGTCGAGCCGCCGTCCGGTCAGCAGGGCCAGCAGCCCGTGCCCGCCCTCGTGGGCGATGGTGATCGCGTTGCGCGAGAGCAGCCACACCGGCCGCGGCCCCACCGCGGCCAGGGCGGCCAGGCCCGTCAGGACCACCAGCCACCAGGCGGGCTCGGGCTGTATGCCGGTCAGCCGGTCCCAGAGACCGGCCGTCGTGGTGCTGTCCATGGAGTGGCGGACTCCTTGCGGTGGAGGGCGGGTGCCATGGCAGTGTGTCAGCCATGTGCGGAAGGTTTGCGGCGAGTCGGACGCCCGGGGAGCTGGCGGCGATATTCGGTGTCGAGCGGTGGGAGCCGCAGGAGACCCTGGCCCCCGACTGGAACGTGGCGCCGACGAAGGAGGTCCACGTCGTCCTCGACCGTCCCCTCAAAGACGCGGGGGGCCCGCGTCCGGTTCGCCAGCTGCGGGTGCTGAAGTGGGGTCTGGTCCCCTCCTGGGCCAAGAACCCCGAGGGCGCCGCCCGGATGATCAACGCGCGGTCCGAGACCCTGCACGAGAAGCCGTCCTTCCGCCGCCCCTTCGCCCAGCGGCGCTGCATCGTCCCCGCCGACGGCTACTACGAGTGGGTCACCGCGCACGACGAGCGGCAGCTGGAGGTCGAGGGGAAGAAGAAGCGGTCCCGCAAGCAGCCGTACTTCGTCCTGCCCACCGACGGCTCCGTCTTCGCGATGGCCGGGATCTACGAGTTCTGGCGCGACGGGACCCTGCCGCCCGAGCACCCGCGGGCCTGGTGGGCCACCTGCTCGGTGATCACCGCCGAGGCCGAGACCGGGCCGCTGGGCTCGGCTCCCGCCGAGGGTCCGCGCTCGCTGTCCGACATCCACCCCCGGATGCCGCTCATGCTGACCCCGGACCGCTGGGACGCCTGGCTGGACCCCGCCCGCACCGACGAGGACGAGCTGCGCGGCCTCCTCGCCCCGCCGCCCGGCGGGCTGATGCGCGCCTACCCGGTGTCCACCGCCGTCAGCAACGTCCGCAACAACGGGCCGGAGCTGCTCGGCGAGCTGGCCGCGCCGGAGGAGGGCACCCTCTTCTGAACCGGTGACCGGCATGATCGGGGGATGACCACCGAGAGCGTCGACACCCCGGCGGGCGAGGCCCGCGTCACCTGGCACCCCGCCCGCGCCGCGCGGCTCGTCCTGGCCCTCGGCCACGGCGCCGGCGGCGGCATCGAGGCCCGGGACCTCGTGGCCCTGGCCGCCGCCCTGCCCGCGCGGGGGGTCACCGTCGCCCTGGTGGAGCAGCCCTGGCGGGTCGCGGGCAAGAAGGTCGCCGCCGCCCCCGGGACGCTGGACGCGGGCTGGCGGGCCGTGTGGCCCGTGCTGCGCCGGCCGGGCCTGCCCGTGGTGGCCGGCGGACGCAGCGCGGGGGCCCGGGTGGCCTGCCGGACCGCCGCCGGGCTGGACGCGGCCGGGGTGCTCGCGCTGGCGTTCCCGCTGCACCCGCCGGGCCGGCCCGAGAAGTCCCGGGAGGCGGAGCTGCTGGGCGCCGACAGGCCGGTGCTGGTGGTGCAGGGCGGCCGGGACCCCTTCGGGCGGCCCGGGGAGTTCCCGGCGCCGGCCGGAGCGGACCCGTACGAGCTGGTGGAAGTGGCCCACGCCGATCACGGCTTCGCCGTGCCGAAGAAGGCGGGCCCGACCCAGGAGGAAACCCTCGACGTGATCACCGGTGCGGTGGGCCCGTGGCTCGACCGGCTCATCGCATGAGCGCGGCTGCACGACCGACCTGACGGATTCCGGAGTGATCCCGGTCACCCGCCCCCGGCCGGACCGGAATATCGCCCAAGGCCCTTGGCGGGCCCGGGAATGCCCTGCATCACCCGCCTGTTGTGTGGAGTGTCGGAACGTAGGGGAATTCGTCGGAGGAGAGGGAGCGCATGACCCAGGTCATCAGCCAGAACCGTCCGCAGGCCGCTGACCTGGACTGGACGGTGCTGCCTGCCCCCAAGCGCGCCCCGCTTCGGGCGGCGGAAGGCCGGGATGGTCGACTATTCTCCGATTCGAGCGGATCCGCTTTCGGAGCCGCCACGCTGTCGGAGGAGGTGGGTCCTGTCGCTGGGACCGACGAAGGCCAGGCGCAGGAGACAACGGCGGAGCGCAACGCGCGTTTCGAGCGGGACGCCCTCGGCTACCTCGACCAGATGTACTCCGCCGCGCTGCGCATGACGCGCAACCCGGCCGACGCCGAGGACCTGGTCCAGGAGACGTACGCGAAGGCGTACGCGTCCTTCCACCAGTTCCGCGAGGGCACCAATCTCAAGGCGTGGCTGTACCGCATTCTGACCAACACGTTCATCAACTCCTACCGCAAGAAGCAGCGCGAGCCGCAGCGCAGCGCGGCGGAGGAGATCGAGGACTGGCAGCTGGCGCGCGCCGAGTCGCACATGTCGACCGGTTTGCGTTCCGCGGAATCGCAGGCGCTCGACCACCTGCCCGATTCCGACGTGAAGGAAGCCCTGCAGGCCATTCCGGAAGAGTTCCGCATCGCGGTCTATCTTGCCGACGTAGAGGGCTTTGCGTACAAGGAGATCGCGGACATCATGGGTACACCCATCGGTACGGTCATGTCGCGACTGCACCGTGGCCGCCGTCAACTCCGCGGAATGCTGGAGGACTATGCCCGTGAGCGCGGGCTGGTCCCCGCGGGCGCGGGAGAGTCGAACGACCTGAAAGGCTCGGGCTCATGAGCTGCGGAGAGCCGCACGAGACGGAGTGCGCCGAGGTTCTGGACCATCTCTATGAGTTCCTGGACCACGAGATGCCCGACAGTGACTGCACGAAGTTCGAGACCCACTTCGGCGAGTGCAATCCCTGTCTTGAGAAGTACGGCCTGGAGCAGGCCGTCAAGAAGCTGGTGAAGCGCTGCTGCGGTTCGGACGACGTGCCGAGCGATCTGCGTTCCAAGGTCATGGGACGGATCGAGCTGATCCGCTCGGGTCAGGCCGTGCCCGACCACGACGTGACCGCCGGTCCCGCGATCGGCTGAACAACCGCCCCCGGAAGGCCCCTTCGTTCACTCGAAGGTGCTAATCCGGGGGCGCCCGTACGGCGCAATGCGAAAATGGGCCCTGCTTTTCCGGAGGGCCCGCCTATTCTCCCCTTTCGGTGCCGGTTCCCTTCGGCACCCGGTGCGCACGGCACAGGGGGAGGCGAGCGCCATGCGGGCACTTCCGCCGACGGCGCGCGCGTACGTGCTGGCCGCCGTGCTCGCCGCCACCGCGTGTGCCGCCCCCGCCCTGACGGACCCCGCGACGCCCTGGACGGCCGTCGTCCTGCTCGCCGCGCTCTACCTGGGCTGCGAACTGGTCCGGGTGCTCGCGCCGATGGGCCGCCGGGCGCCCGACGGCCCCGGCTCCTTCTTCCCCGTCGTGATGGCCGCCGTCTTCCTGCTGCCGCCCGCGGCCGCCGCGCTCGCGGCCGTGCCGGGCGCGCTCGCCCAGACCGTCGTCCGGCGGCCCGCCGGGGTCCGCCGGGTGTGGCACGGGGCCCAGCAGGCGATAGCCGCCCATCTGGCCGGGCGGGTCTACGGGCTCCTCGGCGGCCGGGAGCCGACGGCCGGAGCCGGGGGATCCGCCGGCGGCACGGGTCCCCCGGGCGGGACCGGCCACGGCGCGGACCCGTCCCTCTGGGTGGCCGACTGCCCCTCCGTGATGCTCCCCGCCGCGGCCGCCGCCGTCGCCTTCTGCCTGGTGCTCACCGCCCTCGACGGCGGGATCCTGGCCGCCGCCGAACGCCGGCCGGCCGCCGACGCCTGGCACGGACTCCTCACCAGGTCCCTCGCCCCGCACTGCGTGCACGGCCTCGCCGGACTGATGATGGCCGTGATGTGGCGCAGCCCCTACGGGATCCCGGCCGCCCTGCTCGTCCTCCTGCCGATGTCCCTCTCCTGCTGGGTCTTCGCCCAGTACCACCGCGAGCGCGCCGCCCACCGGGCCACCATCCGCGCCCTGGTGCGGGCCGTCGACATCAAGGACCGCTACACGCGCGGCCACAGCGAACGCGTCGGCCAGGCCTCCGCGATGATCGCCCGCGAGCTGGGCATGGCCGACGACCGCCTGGAGGTCGTCCGCATCGCCGGGATCCTGCACGACGTCGGCAAGCTCGGCGTACCGACCCGGCTGCTGCGCAAGGACGGTCCGCTGACCCCCGAGGAACGCCGCGTCATCGAGCTGCACCCCGAGTACGGGCACGAGATGGTCCGGGGCATCGGCTTCCTGGGGGAGGCCCGGTCCGCGATCCTGCACCACCACGAGCGGGTGGACGGCTCCGGGTACCCCTACGGGCTGAGCGGGGAGCAGATCCCGGTGCTGGCCCGGGTGGTGGCGGTGGCCGACTCCTTCGACGCGATGACCTCGACCCGCTCCTACAGCCGGGCCCGGCCGGTGGCGGTCGCCCTGACGGAACTGGAGCGCTGCGCCGGGGCCCAGTTCGACCCGGCCATGGTGCGGGCGCTGGTCACCGCCATCGGGCGGCACGGCTGGCACCCCGTGGTCACCTCCGACGACGACCTCCAGGTGATCGGCGCCGCCGCGGGTACGGCCGCCGGCGCCGGTACGGCCGCCACCGCGGTGCCGGCGCTGCCCGCGGTGCTTGCGCTGCCCGCCGTGCCCGCCCAGC
>NZ_JBGWAB010000032.1:0-64288 GCF_041862025.1 Streptomyces sp. AB3(2024) | reverse complement strand
TGTGGTCGGGGGGGGGGCCAGGGGGTTGCTGCTCGCCGCGGGGGCGGGCGGGGTCTAGGTGTGGTCGGGGGGGTGGGCGCCCGAGCCGGGCGCACCGCGGCTCTCCGGGGCGTCCGCCGCGGCGGGGCGCCCCGGGGCGTCCCCGTGGTCGGTCCCGCTGGGCGGGCACACCGTGTCCTGCTCGGCCGAGGCCACCGGGCTGTACTGCTCGGGCCGCGGGCTGGCCGCGGCCCGGCTCGACGCCGCGAACGGTTCGACGACGTGGGCCGTCCGCACGAACGCCCCGGACCAGCCGGGTGCCACCACGATGACCCCGCTGTTCGCGGGCGGGACGGTGCTGGCGGCGGCTCCCGGCGGCGAGGTCCTCCAGGCCCTGGACGCGGGTACGGGTGCGGAGCGCTGGCGGCAGAAGCTGCCTCCGGGCGCGCGCGTGGTGGCCGCCGGTCCGCACGTCCTGCTGGTGACGCCGAACGGGAACGTCACCGCCTTCGACGCCGCGGCGGGCACCGAGCGCTGGAACCGGCGGGGCGAGCCGGGATCCGGGTGGTGGGGTGCCCGGGGCCAGAAGGGCGAGCCGGTGTTCTACGTGTCGACGGCCGATCCGTCCGGCAAGTCCACCCAGGTCTCCGAGGTCGACGCGGCGAGCGGCGAGGTGCGCTGGCAGGTGCGGGCGGTGGGCCGGCTGCAGCCGTTCGGCACGGCGCGCGGTTCGCTCTGCCTGCTGGACAACGATCCGACGACCCACGCGGGCGCCGTCGTCCGGATCGACCTGGCGACGCGCTCGGTCCACCGGGTCCAGCTGTCGGCCCCGCTGTACGACGCGCAGGCGACGGTGGAGCCGAACGGGACGGTGTACGCCTTCGGTACGCAGGGCGCGGTCGTGGCGGTCGACACGAACAAGGAGCTGTGGCGGCTGGAGACCGGCGCGGCGAGCGCCTCCGCTCCCGCGTTCCTCGACGGGCGGGTGTACCTGACCGTGTCGGACGGCCGCCTGCTGGCCGTGGACGCGGCGGCGGGGCGGCTCCTGGGACAGACCAGGGCCCGCATGGCCACGGGCCAGGCCACGGTGAGCGCCGCCGTCCCCGCTCCCGTGTTCTCCGGCGGCCGGGTCTACGCCTCGGCCCCCGACGGGACCGTCTTCGCCGTGGACGCGCGGAACCCCGCGGGGTGGTGAGCCACGGCCGCCGGGCGGAGCCCGGCGCAGCGCCGCGAAGCCCGCGAGGCGCCCCGGCGCCGAGCGGCGCGAGCGACGCGTCGAGAAAGAGACGCGCGGAACCCCGCGGGGTGGTGAGCCACGGCCGCCGGGCGGAGCCCGACGCGTCGGGGAAGGGGCGCACGGAACCCCGCCGGGTGGTCAGCCGCCCGGCGGGGCCCTGGTGACGGTGGGTCAGCCGAGGCGGGTGACGTCGCGGACCGCGCCCTTGTCGGCGCTGGTGGCCATCGCCGCGTAGGCGCGCAGGGCCGCGGAGACGTTGCGCTCGCGGTCCTTCGGGGCGTAGACGCCGCCGAGGGCCTCGTGACGGGCCGCCAGCACCTCGTCGGAGACCAGGAGCTCGATGGAGCGGTTCGGGATGTCGATGCGGATCCGGTCACCGTCCTCGACGACGGCGATGTTGCCGCCCGAGGCCGCCTCCGGGGAGGCGTGGCCGATGGACAGGCCCGAGGTGCCGCCGGAGAAGCGGCCGTCCGTCACCAGGGCGCAGACCTTGCCGAGGCCGCGGCCCTTGAGGAAGGAGGTCGGGTAGAGCATCTCCTGCATGCCGGGGCCGCCGCGCGGGCCCTCGTAGCGGATGACGACGACGTCGCCCGGCGCGATCTGCTTGGAGAGGATCTTCTCGACGGCCTCGTCCTGCGATTCGCAGACCACGGCCGGGCCCTCGAAGGTCCAGATCGACTCGTCGACGCCGGCGGTCTTGACCACGCAGCCGTCGACCGCGATGTTGCCGCGCAGGACGGCGAGGCCGCCGTCCTTGGAGTACGCGTGCTGCACGGAGCGGATGCAGCCGCCCTCGGCGTCGAGGTCGAGGGTCTCCCAGCGCTCGGACTGGGAGAAGGCGGTCGCGGAGCGCTTGCAGCCGGGGGCCGCGTGCCACAGCTCCATCGCCACGTCGGAGGCGGTGCCGGAGCGGGCGTCCCACTGCGCGAGCCAGTCCTCCAGGTTGTCCGAGTGGACGGTGGTGACGTCCTTGTTGAGGAGCCCGCCGCGGTGCAGCTCGCCGAGGATGGCGGGGATGCCGCCGGCGCGGTGGATGTCCTCCATGTAGTACGTGCCGCCGGGCGCCACGTTCGGGGCGACCTTGGACAGGCACGGGACGCGGCGCGAGACGGCGTCGATGTCGGTCAGGTCGTAGTCCAGGCCGGCCTCCTGGGCGGCGGCGAGGAGGTGGAGGATCGTGTTCGTGGAGCCGCCCATGGCGATGTCGAGGGCCATGGCGTTCTCGAAGGCCTCGCGGGTGGCGATGTTGCGCGGGAGGACGGACTCGTCGTCGCCCTCGTAGTAGCGCTTGGTGATCTCCACGACCGTGCGGCCGGCGTCCTCGTACAGGGCGCGGCGGGCGGTGTGCGTGGCGAGGACCGAGCCGTTGCCGGGGAGGGCGAGGCCGATGGCCTCGGCGAGGCAGTTCATCGAGTTGGCGGTGAACATGCCCGAACAGGAGCCGCAGGTCGGGCAGGCGTTCTCCTCGATGCGCAGGATGTCCTCGTCGGAGACGTTCTCGTTGGAGGCGTCGACCATGGCGTCGATCAGGTCGAGCTTGCGGACGGTGCCGTCGACGAGGGTGGCCTGGCCGGCCTCCATGGGGCCGCCGGAGACGAAGACGACCGGGATGTTGAGGCGCATGGCGGCCATCAGCATGCCGGGGGTGATCTTGTCGCAGTTGGAGATGCAGATCAGCGCGTCGGCGCAGTGCGCCTCGACCATGTACTCGACCGAGTCCGCGATCAGGTCGCGGGAGGGCAGGGAGTACAGCATGCCGGCGTGGCCCATGGCGATGCCGTCGTCGACCGCGATCGTGTTGAACTCGCGCGGGATCGCGCCGGCGGCGCGGATCGCGTCCGAGACGATGCGGCCGACCGGGGCCAGGTGGGTGTGGCCGGGGACGAACTCGGTGAAGGAGTTGGCGACCGCGATGATCGGCTTGCCGATGTCCTCGCTCGCTACGCCCGACGCGCGCATCAGCGCACGAGCGCCTGCCATGTTGCGGCCGTGGGTGACGGTGCGGGACCTCAGCTCGGGCATGCGGTTTCACTCCCCATGAGTGCGGCTGTACGGTCAGCCGCGACTGCGGATATGGCTCGGTTACAAAGCTACGCCCACCGCCCGCGACCCGGACAGCCCGTCCGGATGCCGGGACGGCGGGCTCACTCCTCGGTCAGGTAGCGCTGGAGCGTGGGCGCCACGAGGGCGACGATCTGCTCCGGGTCGGCGGATGCGAGCGGCTCCACACGGACCACGTAGCGCAGCAGCGCGATGCCGATCATGTGGGAGGCGGCCAGCTCGGCGCGCAGCGTCGGGTCCGGTACGTCGAGGTCGGCGGCGACCCGCTCCAGGACCCGGCGCAGGATCAGGCCGCGCAGCACCTTGGCGGCGGCCTCGTGGGTGAGGGCGGAGCGGATCACGGCGAGCAGGGGGGCGCGGGAGACCGGGTTCTCCCAGATGCCGAGGAAGTAGCGGGCCAGGCGTTCCCCGATGCCTTCGGGGCCGTCGCCGATGATCGCCGGGACCACCAGGGCGGGCTCCATGCTCACCTCGATGGCGGCGGCGAAGAGGTCGTCCTTGCTCCCGAAGTAGTGGTGCACCAGGGCCGGGTCCACGCCGGCCACCTTGGCGACGCCGCGGACGGACGTCTTGTCGTAGCCGCGTTCGGCGAACACCTCGCGGGCGGCGAGGCGGATCCGCTCCTGGGTGCCGGGGCCGTCGTCGGTCTCGTCCTGGCGGGGCCGGCCGGGGCCGCGGCGGCGCTTGACGGGCTGGGCGGGCGGTTCGGCGGCGGGCCCGGACGGCCCGTCCTGCTCCGATGGCTCCGCCGGCTCCGTCATGAGCGGCGCACCGGCTTCGAGAGGTGCAGGCGGGTGAAGGCCAGCGCCTCGGCGAGGTCGGCCTCGCGCTCGGCGGACGACATGGCGCGGCGGGTGTTCACCTCGATGACGACGTGCCCGTCGAAGGAGGTCCGGGCCAGGCCCGTGAGCAGCTCGGCGCAGGGCTGGGTGCCCCGGCCGGGGACCAGGTGCTCGTCCTTGGCCGATCCGTTTCCGTCGGCGAGGTGGATGTGGGCGAGCCGGTCGCCCATCCGGTCGATCATGGCGGTGGCGTCCGTACGGGCGGTGGCGGTGTGCGAGAGGTCGACGGTGAAGTGCCGGTAGTCGTCCTTGGTGACGTCCCACTCGGGCGCGTAGGCGAGCATCTCGCGGTCGCGGTAGCGCCAGGGGTACATGTTCTCCACGGCGAAGCGGACGTCGGTCTCGTCGGCCATCCGCCAGATCCCGGTGACGAAGTCGCGGGAGTACTGCCGCTGCCAGCGGAACGGCGGGTGCACGACGACCGTGCTCGCGCCCAGCCTCTCGGCCGCCGCGCGGGCGCGCTGGAGCTTGATCCAGGGGTCGGTGGACCACACGCGCTGGGTGATGAGCAGGCAGGGGGCGTGGACGGCCAGGATCGGCACCCCGTGATGGTCCGACAGCCGGCGCAGGGCGTCGACGTCCTGGCTGACCGGGTCCGTCCAGACCATGACCTCGACGCCGTCGTAGCCGAGGCGGGCGGCGATCTCGAAGGCGGTCGCCGTGGACTCCGGGTAGACGGAGGCGGTGGAGAGCGCGACTTTCGGGGTGGTGGTGGTCGGGATACGGACTGGTTCTGCCACGGGGACAGATTACGGGGCCCCTGCCCCGCCGGGGCGGCCCGGCCCCGGAAGCCGTCTCAATGCCGTCGCCAGACCAGCGTGTAGCGCCAGAACAGCCGGCGGCGCAGCCGGACGCCCGGCAGCAGCCGTGCGGCCTCGTGGGCGATCTCGGCGAAGGTCATGGACGCGGGCCGGGTCGGGGCGGTCATCGAGGCCGGGCGGGGTGCCGTACGCCCCTTGTTCCTGATCCATCCCAGGGCGGCGTTCAGCGGGACCGCGACGGCGCCGAGGAGGTGGTCGCCGCGGGTGCTCGCCCGGTATGCGCCGACGACGACCAGGGTCCCGCCGGGCGCGAGCCGCTCGCGGAAGTGGCCGAGGGCCTCGGTGAACGGCAGGTGGTGGAGGACGGCCACGCACGTGACGACGTCGTACGTCCCCTCCTCCTCCAGCGCCTCCCCGACGGCGAAGGTCACCGGTGCCCCGGCGGGGGTGAGCTCCCGGGCCCGCGCGACGATCCGCGGATCGGCGTCGACCCCGTGCACGGCGGCGGCGCGCGCGGTCAGCGCCCTGGCCAGGTCGCCGCTGCCGGAGCCGACGTCCAGGGCACGGGCGCGGCGGCGGGGCAGCTGCCGCAGGATCCACGGATGGTAGTGAGCGTTGTGGTCCCAGGGGTGGGCGTCGTTGAACCGGCCGAGCGCCTCGATGACGCGGGGCGTCAGGATCGTGATCATCCGGCGATGATCGCCGGGGCTACGGCAGGTGGTCCAGCCTCCGCAGGATCACGCCCTCGCGCAGGGCCCACGGGCAGATCTCCAGTTCGTCCACGCCGAAGAGGTCCATCGCGGCCTCCGCCACCAGGGCCCCGGCCAGGAGCTGGTTGGCCCTGCCGTCCGAGACGCCGGGGAGCGCGGAGCGTTCGGCGGTGGTCATCGCGGCCAGGCGCGGGACCCACTCGCCCAGGGACTTGCGGGTCAGGTCGCGCTGCACGTAGAGGCCGTCAGCCTCCCGGGCCGCGCCCGCGATGCGGGCGAGCTGCTTGAAGGTCTTCGAGGTGGCGACGACGTGGTCCGGGGCGCCGAAGCGGCTGAACTCGCCCACCGTGCGGGCGATGCTGGCCCGCACGTGCCGGCGCAGGGCCTTCACGTCCGCCGGGTCCGGCGGGTCGCCGGGGAGCCAGGCGGAGGTGAGGCGGCCGGCGCCGAGCGGGAGGGAGACGGCCGCGTCCGGCTCCTCGTCGATGCCGTACGCGATCTCCAGCGAGCCGCCGCCGATGTCCAGGACCAGCAGCTTGCCGGCCGACCAGCCGAACCACCGCCGGACCGCGAGGAAGGTCAGCCGGGCCTCGTCGTCCCCGCTGAGCACCGGGAGCTCCAGCCCGGTCTCGGCCTTCACGCGGGCGAGGACCTCGTCCGCGTTGGTGGCCTCGCGCACCGCGCTGGTCGCGAAGGGCAGCAGGTCCTCGCAGCCCTTGTCCTCGGCGGCCTGCACGGCCTCGCCGATCACCGAGACGAGGCGCTCTATGCCGTCCGCGCTGACGGCCCCGCGCTCGTCGAGGAGCTGTGCCAGGCGCAGTTGCACCTTGTGCGAGTGCGCGGGCAGCGGGCGCGCGCCGGGGTGCGCGTCCACCACCAGCAGATGGATCGTGTTCGAACCCACATCGAGGACACCGAGTCTCATGCGGGAAACGCTACTGGGCCGAACGCGGAGGAGCGGAGTAAGGGGCCCTTAGGCTGGGCTTTGTGCCAAATACGAAGAAGGCCAACAAGACCCGGTCGAAGAAGGACAAGGGCAAGGAGCAGGACGAGAAGGGGCTCGACTTCCCCCGGGCCTGGGTGGAATTCCCCGACCCCGCCGATGACGAGCAGGTCTTCCGCTGCGACCTGACCTGGCTGACCTCCCGCTGGACCTGCATCTTCGGCAGTGGCTGCCAGGGGATCCAGGCCGGGCGGGCCGATGACGGCTGCTGCACCCTCGGGGCGCACTTCTCCGACGAGGACGACGAGAAGCGGGTCGCCGAGAACGTGGCGCGGCTCACACCCGAGCTGTGGCAGTTCCACGACGTCGGGAGCGAGTCCGGCTGGACGCAGCTCGACGACGACGGGGAGAAGCAGACCCGCCGCTGGGACGGGGCCTGCATCTTCCTGAACCGGCCCGGTTTCCCGGCCGGGGCGGGGTGCTCGCTGCACATCCTGGCCCTCAAGGGGGGCCAGGAGCCGCTGGAGACCAAGCCGGACGTGTGCTGGCAGCTGCCGATCCGCCGGACGTACGAGTGGATCGACCGCCCCGACGACACCCGGATCCTGCAGGTGTCGATCGGCGAGTACGACCGGCGCGGCTGGGGTCCGGGCGGTCACGACCTGCACTGGTGGTGCACGTCGGCGACCTCCGCGCACGGTGCCGGCGACCCGGTGTACGTCTCGTACCGGGCGGAGCTGACGGAGCTGATGGGCGAGCAGGGGTACGCGGAGCTGGTGAAGCTGTGCGAGGCGCGGCTGGCCTCGCTGCTGCCGATGGCGCCGCATCCCGCGGACCCGGTGCCCCCGGTGGACCGCGCCTGACGGTGTCAGGACCCGGAGGGGGCCGGTCCGGGGGAAACCGTTCCTCCTGAGGACGGCTCCGGGGCCGGGGGGTCCGTCGGCGTGGGCGTCGGGGTCGGTGTGGGGGTCGGCGTGGGCGTCGGCGTGGGGGTGGGCGTCGGGGTCGGGGTCGGTGTGGGCTCCGGCGGGTCCGGGGTGGGGGCCGGGCGGCCCCGGCCCTGGACGACGATCATCGCGCCGGCCGGGTCGACCCCGACGCGGGCGCTCCAGGCGCCGACGGGCTGGGCCCCGGCGTCCACGGTGATCCGCAGGATGACCGATTCTCCGGGGGCGAGCGTGCCCGCCGTCCGGCTCGCGCGCAGCCAGGGCGCGTCCGACCAGAGCCGCCAGTCGACGGGGCCGCCGCCGGAGGCCGTGAGGGTGAGCAGGGTGGTGGAGCCGCGGGTGGTGGCGGCGACCGTGAGCCGGCCGGGGGCGCCGGGGCCGTCCGCTCCGGGGGTGGCCGGCGCGCCGGTGCTGATCACCTCGACGGAGACGTCGGGGCCGGCGGCGCCGGGGGCGAAGCCGGGCTCGCCGGTGGTGTGCGCGGTGTTGCCGGCGTTCTCGTAGGCGGTCAGGGGGCGCCCCTCGGCCGCGTACGGGGGCGGGATCTGCGATTCGCCGGCGGCGATGCGGGTGCCGTCGGCGCCGACGGGTTCGCCGGTGACGGGGGCGCCCCGGTACGCCGCCCACAGGGCGAGTACGGGAGCGGCGACGACGGTGGCGACGACGGTGGTGGTCACGGCCCGCGCCCGGAGCCGGTCACGGCGGGCGGCGCGGTCCTTGGGGTCCATGGGGAAACCGGTCCGGTCGAAGCGCGGTCCGGGGCGCCCACCGCGGCGCCGGCCCGAGCGGAGCATCGCGGCGTGCACGGCGGGGCGGGGGGCCGGGACCAGCGGGAGCGCGGCGTGGACGCCGCCGGTGCCGGGCCAGGGCGCGCCGGCGCCCACGCGTTCGGCGGCGCGGCGGCAGCGCGGGCAGTCGTCGACGTGGCGGACGAGTTCGCCGCGCAGGGTGCTGGACAGCAGGACGTCGCCGAGGACGCCGTCGCCCTGGTCGCCGGTGAGGCGTGCCACGGCCGGGCAGTTGCCGCTCTCCACGACGGCGAGCGCGGCGCGGGTGCGCTCCACCTCGCACGCGGCGGCGGACAGCAGCTCGCGCGCGGCGGCGGCGGGGGTGCCGAGGACGGCGGCGAGTTCACCGACGCCGAGGCGGTGGCGGACGGCGAGTTCGAGGGCCTCGCGCTGCTCGGGGGTGGTGCCGGCCGCCTCGGGCCAGGCGAGCCGGGCCAGCTCGGTACGGCGGTGGGCGCTGACGTCGACCCCGGGGCGCTCCCCCGGAGCATGCCCGGCGTTCGTGTGCTCCGGCGCACGCCGGGCGGAATGCGCCCCCTGTCGTGCGCTCCGCCGCTCGGCCAGCCGGCTCAGGCAGCCCCAGCGGGCCAGGGCGTACAGCCAGGCGCGGCGGCCGCCCTCGTCGGGACACCGGCCGGGATGGCGTTCGGCGACGGCGAGGACGTCACCGAGCACCTCGGTGGCGGTGTCGTGGTCACAGAGGACGGAGAGGCAGTAGGTGAACAGTCCGTCCAGGTAGGGCTCGTGCCGGGAGGACGGGGGCTGTTCGTCCGGGGGCGCCGGGCGGACGGGGTCCACCGGGTCCGCCGGGGCCGCCGAGCGCGTGCGCCCGTGCGCCCGGTGTGCGCCGGTGCGCGATGCGGGGTCTCCCTGGTGGCTGCTGTTCACTCGGCGACCGTAGGCGGCGCGCCGGTGACGCCCCGGAAGCCTTCAGCAGTTTTAGCCCTTACGGGTGAACAGATCGGTACCCCGCTGACAGCGCCCCTGACGCCCGCACGGCCGGGGCTGTCGGTGGCTGCGGTTACCGTGGGCCGCATGGCTGCTGCCCGTACCTCCCGCTCGTCCGCCAAGGACCGGCCGTCCTACCGTTGCTCCGAGTGCGGCTGGACGACCGCGAAATGGCTCGGCCGCTGCCCCGAATGCCAGGCGTGGGGCACCGTCGAGGAGATGGGCGGGGCGCCCGCCGTACGGACCACCGCGGCCGGCCGCGTCTCCGCACCCGCCCTGCCCATCGCCCAGGTCGACGGCCGCACCGCGACCGCGCGCAGCACCGGCGTCGACGAACTGGACCGCGTCCTGGGCGGCGGGCTGGTCCCGGGCGCCGTCGTCCTCCTCGCCGGCGAGCCCGGCGTCGGCAAGTCGACCCTGCTGCTCGACGTCGCGGCGAAGGCGGCCACCGGCGACCACCGCACCCTCTACGTCACGGGCGAGGAGTCCGCGAGCCAGGTCCGGCTGCGCGCCGACCGGATCAACGCCCTCAACGACCACCTCTTCCTCGCCGCCGAGACCGACCTGTCCGCCGTGCTGGGCCACCTCGACGCGGTGAAGCCCTCCCTGCTGGTCCTGGACTCCGTACAGACCATCGCCTCCCCCGAGATCGACGGCGCGCCCGGCGGCATGGCCCAGGTCCGGGAGGTGGCCGGCGCGCTGATCCGCGCGTCCAAGGACCGGGGCATGGCCACCCTCCTGGTCGGCCACGTCACCAAGGACGGGGCGATCGCCGGTCCCCGCCTGCTGGAGCACCTCGTGGACGTGGTCCTCAGCTTCGAGGGCGACCGGCACGCGCGGCTGCGCCTCGTACGCGGCGTGAAGAACCGCTACGGCGCCACCGACGAGGTCGGCTGCTTCGAGCTCCACGACGAGGGCATCACCGGGCTCGCCGACCCCAGCGGGCTGTTCCTGACCCGGCGGGCGGAGGCGGTGCCGGGCACCTGCCTGACCGTGACCCTGGAGGGCAAGCGCCCGCTGGTCGCCGAGGTGCAGGCGCTCACCGTCGACTCGCAGATCCCCTCCCCGCGCCGGACCACCTCCGGCCTGGAGACCTCGCGCGTCTCGATGATGCTGGCGGTGCTGGAGCAGCGCGGGCGGATCACCGCGCTCGGCAAGCGGGACATCTACAGCGCGACCGTGGGCGGCGTGAAGCTCACCGAACCGGCCGCCGACCTCGCGATCGCGCTCGCGCTGGCCTCGGCCGCCAGTGACGTGCCGCTGCCGAAGAACCTCGTCGCCATCGGGGAGGTCGGACTCGCCGGTGAGGTGAGGCGGGTGACGGGTGTGCAGCGGCGGCTGTCCGAGGCGCACCGGCTGGGCTTCACGCACGCGTTGGTACCGGCGGATCCGGGGAAGGTTCCGGCGGGAATGAAGGTGACCGAGGTCGCGGACGTGGGCGACGCGCTGCGGGTCCTGCCGCGCGGCCGCTCCCGTACCCCGGCGAAGGAGCGCGCAGCGGAATAACAGCCTCCGCACGCGGGCCGGCCCGGACCTCCCGCGGGCCGTCCCGGGCCAGGTCAGGGGACCCCCGCGGGCCTCCGTGCGGACCCCCGTCGCAGCGATGCTCGCCAAGGCACGGCGGGCGCACAGCCCGCGCCGGTAGACTTTGTGCTGGTCCGCCCGGCTGTACGCAGGCGGCGCAACCCGCGACCGGAGGAGTGCAGTGGCAGCCAAGGACGGGGCATCAGCACCCGGGAAGTCCGGCGCGAGCTCCAAGCACGACGCGCTGATGCGCGCCTCGCTGAGCGCCGTCGCGCCTGGTCAGCCCCTGCGCGACGGCCTGGAGCGGATCGTCCGCGGCAACACGGGCGGGCTCATCGTCCTCGGCATGGACAAGAACGTCGAGGCGATGTGCACGGGCGGCTTCGTCCTGGACGTGGAGTTCACCGCGACCCGGCTGCGCGAGCTGTGCAAGCTCGACGGCGCGCTCATCCTCGACAAGGACATCACCAAGATCCTGCGGGCCGGCGTACAGCTGGTGCCCGACGCGTCGATCCCGACGGAGGAGACCGGCACCCGGCACCGCACCGCGGACCGGGTCTCGAAGCAGTGCGGCTTCCCGGTGGTCTCCGTGTCCCAGTCGATGCGGCTGATCGCCCTGTACGTGGACGGGGAGCGGCGGGTCCTGGAGGAGTCAGGGGCGATCCTGTCCCGGGCGAACCAGGCGCTGGCCACCCTGGAGCGGTACAAGCTGCGGCTCGACGAGGTCGCGGGGACGCTGTCGGCGCTGGAGATCGAGGACCTGGTCACCGTCCGCGACGTGACGGCGGTCGCCCAGCGGCTGGAAATGGTCCGCCGGATCGCGACGGAAATCGCCGAGTACGTGCTCGAACTGGGCACGGACGGACGACTGCTGTCGCTCCAGCTGGACGAACTGACCGTCGGCATCGAGCAGGAGCGGGAGCTGGTGATCCGGGACTACGTTCCGGAGCCGACGGCGAAGCGTTCCCGCACGGTGGAGGAGGCGCTGCCGGCGCTGGACGCGCTGACGCATCCGGAACTGCTGGAACTGGCGATCGTGGCCAAGGCCCTGGGGTACACCGGCTCGCCGGAGACCCTCGACTCGGCGGTGTCGCCGCGCGGGTACCGGCTGCTGGCGAAGGTGCCGAGGCTGCCGGGGGCGATCATCGAGCGGCTGGTCGAACACTTCGGCGGGCTGCAGAAGCTGCTGGCGGCGTCGGTGGACGACCTCCAGACGGTGGACGGCGTCGGCGAGGCCCGTGCGCGCAGCGTCCGCGAGGGCCTGTCCCGCCTGGCGGAGTCGTCGATCCTGGAACGCTACGTCTGACCCACCCCTGGGGTTCCGCCCCGCCGGCGTGCGAGGCGCGGACGCCGAGCGCCGTCCGGGCGCAGCCCGGGAAACGGACGCGGGCTGCGGAGCGCCGTGCGGGCGCAGCCCGGGGAACGGTGGAAGGGCGGGTAGGGGACCGCTCCGCGCAGCGGCGCCCACCCGCAGGCCGCCGGCGGGCAGCGGCCCCGCCCGGCGGCCGACGGACGGAGTCCGGCGCAGCGGGCCGAAGCCCGGAAGGCGCCCCGGCGCCGACCGGCGCGAGGGCCGCGTCAAGAAGGGGAGGGCCGCGTCAAGAAGGGTCAGTCCTGCTTCAGGACGAAGGAGGTGCGGGCCACCGGGAGGCCCGGGGACTTCACCTCGACCACGTACGTGTCGGGCGCCGGGCTGCCCGCCGGAGGCGTCTGGCACTGGTCCGGCGCGCTCGGCTTGCGGTCCCACTCCACCGCCTGCTTCGTCTCACCCTGCGCCGGCAGCCGGAAGAACGCGTTCGCCGCGTTCGCCGGGCAGTCCGCGGAGGACCAGACGGCCTTGGCGCCCTGCGTCTGGAAGATCGTCACGACGGCCTGCTTCGGACCGAGTCCGAACTTGCAGGTGCTGCCGGAGATGTTGCGGACGAGGAGTTCGAGGCGCGGCTTCTCGTTCGTCTCGTACTCGTTCTTCACGCTCTTGACCTCCCACTGCAGCGCGCTCGCCGGGCACGTCGGGAGCGGGGAGTCCGCCGGCACCTGCGCCGGGGAGCCGCCGGCCGCGGAGCCGGAGCCGGAGCCGCCGGAACCCGAAGCGGAACCGGAGCCGGAGCCCGAACCGCCGCCGGGCTCACCGTTCTTGCCGCCGCCGCCCGAAGCCGAACCCGAGCCGGCGCCCGAGCCGCCGCGTCCGCCCGGCGCCTGACTGATCGCCGGCCCGGAGCCCGAGGGGCCGGGGGTGATCGTGCGCACGGGTCCGGAGCCGTCGCCACCGCCCTTGCCGTTCGTACTCGACGTACCCCCGCCGGAACTGACGGTCCATACGGCGAGCAGCGCCAAGAGCGCCGCGACGGACGCCAGCACAGCCCTCCGTCGCCAGTAAATGGAGGAGGGGAGCGGCCCGACCGGATTGCGCAGAGATCCCACGGACCGAACCTTACGAGAACTCGTCCCGCGATCAGCGTCCCCCATGCCGCACATCCGGCAGGTTTTGCCGATGATCATCCTGCGGGCGTACACCGGACCGACCGGAACCGGCCAAGGTACTGACACGACCGGAACAAGAGTTTGAGTACCGTCGGTGACCATGGACAGCTCTGCCCTCTACCGCGACATCACCGACTTCGCCCACTCCACGCCCTCCTGGGTGCGGTGGGCGTTCGAAGTCTGGACCGAATTCGGACTGCTGCTCTTCGGTCTGCTCTTCATAGCCGTCTGGTGGCGTGCGCGCGGGCACGGCGATCCCCGGGCGGTGGCGCTCGCCGTCCTCGCCCCGCTGGCCACCGCGCTCGTCTACGTCGCCTCCGAGCTGGTGAAGTCCACCGTGAACGAGGAACGGCCCTGCCGGGCGGTGGCCGGGGCGGCCGCCTCGCTCGTCCCGTGCCCGCCGTACGGGGACTGGTCCTTCCCCAGCAACCACTCCGCCATCGCGGGCGCGGCCGCCGTCGCCCTCGCGCTGGCCGTGCCCCGCCTCGCCCTGCTGACCGTGCCCGTCGCGCTGCTGATGGCGTTCTCCCGGGTCTTCGTCGGGGTGCACTACCCGCACGACGTGGCGATGGGCCTGCTGCTGGGGGCCTCGCTGGCCACCCTCGCCGTGCTGGCGTTCACGAACCCGCTGGCCCGGGTGACGGCCGCGGTCCGCGCGAGCGGCACCCCCGTCGCCGTCTGGTTCACCGGGCCGGGCCGGGCGGGGTAGGACCGAAACGTGCCAGGATGCGGTCTGCCATGACTGCATCTGCCTCATCCCCCGCGTCCCCCGCCGGTCCTCCGCGCGCCCACGCGCTGCACTCCCCCGTCATCGCGTGGTTCGACGAACACGCCCGCGACCTGCCCTGGCGCCGCCCCGAGGCCGGCCCCTGGGGGGTCATGGTCAGCGAGTTCATGCTGCAGCAGACCCCCGTCGTCCGGGTCCTGCCGGTCTACGAGCAGTGGCTCGCCCGATGGCCCCGGCCCGCCGCCCTGGCCGCCGAGGCGCCGGGCGAGGCCGTACGGGCCTGGGGGCGGCTCGGCTACCCGCGCCGGGCCCTGCGCCTGCACGGCGCGGCCGTCGCGATAACGGAACGCCACGGCGGCGACGTACCGAGCGACCACGCCCAGCTGCTGTCGCTGCCGGGGATCGGCGAGTACACGGCCGCCGCCGTGGCCTCCTTCGCGTACGGGCAGCGGCACGCGGTGCTGGACACCAACGTGCGCCGGGTCTTCGCCCGCACGTCGAGCGGGGTCGAGTACCCGCCGAACGCCACGACGGCCGCCGAGCGGCGCCTGGCCCGGGAACTGCTGCCGGACGACGAGGCCACGGCGGCCCGCTGGGCCGCGGCGTCGATGGAGCTGGGCGCACTGGTGTGCACGGCCAAGAGCCCGGACTGCGCGCGCTGCCCGGTGGCGGGCCTGTGCGCGTGGCGCCTGGCCGGGAAGCCCGCGCACGAGGGACCGCCGCGGCGCGGGCAGACGTACGCCGGGACCGACCGGCAGGTGCGCGGGAAGCTGCTGGCCGTACTGCGCGAAGCGGTCGGTCCGGTTCCGCAGTCGGTGCTCGACACCGTCTGGAACGAACCGGTGCAGCGGGCGCGCGCGCTGGACGGGCTGGTGTCCGACGGGCTGGTGGAACCGCTCGCGCACCGCATGTACCGGCTGCCGCAGAGCTGACCGACGAAATCCGAACGCCCCTGGCAGCCGGCCGGAGCGCGGCTCGAAGTTGACTCGACGATTCCGCTTCGGGCCGCGAAACCCCAGCTCACGGGCGCTGTTACACAACCTACGGGTGTCCGTGCGCCCACCGAAGGCTGACCCGCACAGTGCCGTGACAACCCGTCCGTAACTTCGGATCCACAAGCCAGCGCATGAGCGGTTGGTCGGAACGGAGGCGGTCTGAGATGGCGCACGGCGAGGTACTCGAATTCGAGGAGTACGTCCGCACCCGGCAGGACGCCCTGCTGCGCAGTGCCCGGCGCCTGGTCCCGGACCCGACCGACGCCCAGGACCTCCTCCAGACCGCCCTCGTGCGCACCTACGGCCGCTGGGAGGGCATCGCCGACAAGTCGCTGGCCGACGCCTACCTCCGCCGCGTCATGATCAACACCCGTACCGAGTGGTGGCGGGCCCGCAAGCTCGACGAGGTCCCCACCGAGCAGCTCCCGGACGCCTCCGTCGAGGACGGCTCCGACCAGCGCGCCGACCGCGCCCTGCTGATGGACATCCTCAAGGTGCTCGCGCCCAAGCAGCGCAGTGTGGTGGTGCTGCGACACTGGGAGCAGATGAGCACCGAGGAAACGGCCGCGGCGCTCGGTATGTCGGCGGGAACCGTGAAGAGCACCCTGCACCGCGCACTGGCCCGGCTCCGTCAGGAGCTGGAGAGCCGGGACCTGGACATGCGTGCGCTCGAACGCGGTGACCACACCATCCGTGACGAGGGGCGGGAGCGGTGCGCGGCCTGACTGGCCAAGACCCGAGCGGTAGAGGCTCTCTGGTACTGATGTCGGCGGGGACGGTCGTCCTCGTCGGCACAGTGCTGTTCGCGGCCGGCTGCTCCACCGGCGGCACGGGCCTCAGGGACGGCGGCCCCGCCCACACCGAGACCGTGTCCCGGAGCAACCAGCCGACGAGCGACGGGGCCAGCGAACCGGCCTCCGCGGACCACTCCCCCGCCGCCTCCACCGGAACGGCCAAGCGGGTCGACCCGGTGGCCCTGCTCAAGGCGGACCCGAAGGTGAGCGCCGCGGTCAAGCGCGACCTCAAGCCCTGCACGGGCCAGCAGTACCCGATCGACGTCAGCTACGGGAAGGTCACCGGGAACACCGTCGTCGACATCGTCGTCAACGTGCTGTCCTGCGCCGATGCGATGGGCCGCGGCTCGTACGTGTACCGGGCCGACGGGGGGAAGTACGAGAATGTCTTCTCGGACGAGCAGCCGCCCGTCTACGCGGAGATCGACCGCGGTGAGCTGGTGCTCAACAAACCGGTCTACGGGAAGAACGACACGCTCGCCTACCCGTCGGGCGAGGACGTGATCACGTACCGCTGGAACGGGGAACGGTTCACCGAACAGGACCGGGTGCACACGGACTACAGCAATGTGGTCGACGGCGGGAGCCCTCCCGCCCCGGCCGTATCGCCGAAGAGCTGATGAGGTGAGGGTGGGCATGGCCGAGACCCATGTGCTGTTCGTGGAGGACGACGACGTCATCCGCGAGGCCACGACGCTGGCACTGGAACGCGACGGCTTCGTGGTCACCGCCATGCCCGACGGACTGTCCGGACTGGAGTCCTTCCGCGCCCACCGCCCGGACATCGCCCTCCTCGACGTGATGGTGCCCGGGATGGACGGCGTGAGCCTGTGCCGCCGCATCCGCGACGAGTCCACCGTCCCCGTGATCATGCTGTCGGCCCGCGCCGACTCCATCGACGTGGTCCTGGGCCTGGAGGCGGGCGCGGACGACTACGTCACCAAGCCCTTCGACGGCTCCGTCCTCGTCGCCCGGATCCGCGCCGTGCTGCGCCGCTTCGGCCACGCCGGCGGCCCGCAGAACGGCGCCTCGAACGGCGACGGGGCCGACGGCTCCGGTGAGCGCGGGGTGCTGTCCTTCGGCGACCTGGAGGTCGACACCGAGGGCATGGAGGTCCGCAGGGCGGGCGCCTCCGTGGCGCTGACGCCGACCGAGATGCGGCTGCTGCTGGAATTCTCCTCCGCGCCCGGTACCGTCCTGTCGCGCGACCGGCTCCTGGAACGGGTCTGGGACTACGACTGGGGCGGGGACACCCGCGTCGTGGACGTCCACGTCCAGCGGCTGCGCACCAAGATCGGGCAGGACCGGATCGAGACGGTCCGGGGCTTCGGATACAAGCTCAAGGCATGAGGAACACGAGGGTCATGAGGGACGCGACCGCATGAGGACCATGAGGACCGCGACCGCATGAGGCGCTTCACCCTGCGCACGGGGATCCGCTGGAAGATCACGCTCGCCATCGCCGCCGTCGGCGCGCTCACCGCGCTGGCGCTCAGCCTGGTGGTGCACAGCGCTGCCCGCGTGTCGATGCTGGAGAGCGCCCGCGAGGCCGAGCTGGAGCGGGTGCAGTTCATCGCCCGCACCGACGCCGGCCGCAAGCCCATCTGGGGCGCCAAGCTCAACGATCCCGAGCTGCCCGCGGAACTGCGCGAGAAGGCCCGGTCGGGGCGCCGCGGCACCTACGTCCAGGAGTCCCGCAAGGGGCCCGTGGTGTGGGCGGCCGTACCGCTCGGCAACGGGCAGGTGCTCTCCCTGAGCCACCGGTTCCAGGAGAGCGCCAACATGGTGCGCGACCTGGACCGGGCCCTGGTCGTCGGCTCCCTCGCCGTGGTGATCGGCGGATCGGCCCTCGGCGTGCTCATCGGCGGCCAGATCTCCAGCCGGCTGCGCAAGGCCGCGGCCGCCGCGCAGCGGGTGGCGCACGGCGATCCGGACGTACGGGTGCGGGACGCGGTGGGCGGTGTCGTACGGGACGAGACGGACGATCTCGCACGGGCCGTGGACGCCATGGCGGACGCCCTCCAGCAGCGTCTGGAGGCCGAACGGCGGGTGACCGCGGACATCGCGCACGAGCTGCGGACCCCGGTGACGGGCCTGCTCACGGCCGCGGAGCTGCTGCCCCCGGGCCGCCCGACGGAGCTGGTGCTCGACCGGGCGCGGGCGATGCGGGCCCTGGTCGAGGACGTGCTGGAGGTGGCCCGGCTGGACAGCGCGTCCGAGCGGGCCGAGCTCCAGGACGTGGCGCTGGGCGAGTTCGTCAGCCGGCGGGTGTCCACGCTGATGCCGGAGGCCTCGGTACGGGTCGTGGCGGACGAGATCGTCAGCACCGACCCGCGGCGTCTGGAGCGGATCCTCGGGAACCTGCTGGCCAACGCCGCGCGCTACGGGAGGCCGCCGATCCAGGTCGACATCGAGGGCCGGGTCGTGCGCGTACGCGACCACGGGCCCGGATTCCCCGAGGCGCTGCTGCTGGAGGGGCCGAGCCGCTTCCGGACCGGGTCGACGGACCGGGCGGGTGTCGGGCACGGGCTGGGGCTGACCATCGCCGAGGGCCAGGCCCGGGTACTGGGGGCCCGGCTGACGTTCCGCAACGTGGCGGGCCCCGGCGAGGCGACGGGCGAGGGCTCCGCGGCGGGGGCGGTGGCGGTGCTGTGGCTGCCGGAGCACGCGCCGACGGCGACGGGGAGCTTCCCGATCATCCAGCTGCCGGGCTGACGCGGCCGTTCGCCCGCGCACCGCGATGTTTTAGCATCCGTGCCATGACTGACGGTACGGATCGCCCGCACGGCCCCCAGCCCGACCCCGCCCCCGGGAGCGGCGGCGGCTACGGATACCCGCCGGGACGGATATCCGGCGGGTACGGCTATCCGCAGCCCCCGGAGCCCGCCCCCGGCGCCGCCTCGAACCCCTACCTGCCCGAGCCCGTACCGGGCGGGCCGGCCGGCGGCCAGGGCGGCTTCGGCCCGCCGCAGGCGCAGCCCCCGCTCGCCGCCGAACCGCCCGCGCCCGAGCCCTTCAGTGCAGCCGCACAGCCGGACTGGCAGGCGATGGCCGACCGCACGGAGGCGCAGCGGCGCAAGCGCAGGCTGCTGACCATCGGCATCGGCACCCTGGTGGTAGCCCTGGTGGCCGGCGGCGCGGCCTTCTTCGTACTGGACGGATCGGACGACCCGGGCAAGGAGCCCGTGACGGCCTCCTCCGGCTCCCCCAGCGCCTCGGGCCCGGCGGAGTCCGCCGACCCCAAGACCCCCGAGGACGACTCCCCGACCGTTCCTGGCGAGCCGAACCTGCTGCGCGACCGCAGCGGCAGGATGGGCATCGCCCTCGGCCCGGGCGCCTCGCTGGGCGAGCTGGCCAAGCGGACCGAGGTCAGGTTCAAGGGGGCGGCGGACTCGTACGCGCAGGGCGCCGAGGCGGCCGTGGACGTCTCGAAGAGCTTCACCGTCTCCACGCGCGCCTACAACGTGGCCGAGACCGGTTCGCGGATGGCGGTCAGCCAGGGCGACGGGGACTCGTACGCCTTCGAGCTGGGCTTCGAGGTCGTCAACGGCAAGAAGGCCTGGGTGTTCCGGGTGCAGACCGGGGACAAGGGCCAGGCGGCGACGGCCCAGCAGGTGGTCGTGGACAACGTCGACACGACGCGGAACTGGGCCCTGCTGACGGGGACGTACGACGCGGAGAAGAAGACCATCGCGCTGTGGGTCGACGACAAGCAGGCCGGTCAGGCCCAGGTGTCCGGCATCTGGGCCGGTCCCGGCCCGCTGCAGCTGGGCCGGGCCCGCCACCACGGGATCTGGAGCGCCGCCTGGGACGGCCCGCTGGACCACATCCGGATCTTCGACCGGGCGCTGGGGCAGGAACAGATCACGGGCCTGAAGAACAACAAGCTCGACAAGAAGACCAAGCCGACGCACTCGTGGCTGATCTGATCCCGCCGGGGCCCGCGGGGACCCCGCGGGGCCCGGAGGCGTCTCAGACGCTGACGCCGACGGTACGCAGGAAGGCGACCGGGTTGACGGCCGAGCCGTAGTTCGGGGTGGTGCGGATCTCGAAGTGGAGGTGCGGGCCGCTGGAGTTGCCGGTGTTGCCGGACAGCGCGATCTGCTGCTTCACGGAGACCTTCTGGCCGATCTTGACCTGGATCTTCGAGAGGTGCGCGTACTGCGAGTACGTGTTGTTCGCGTGCTTGATCACGATGGCGTTGCCGTACGCGGGGCCGTCGCCGCCGCCGTTCGGGCCGGCCTTCACGACGGTGCCGGCGGCCGCGGCCTTGACCGGGGTGCCGACGGGGACGGCGAAGTCCTGGCCGGAGTGCTTGTGCGACCACATGGTGCCGCCCTTGCCGAAGGTCGCGGACAGCGTGTAGCTCTTCACGGGCTTGTCCCACAGGCCCTTCGCGGCGGCGGCCTGGGCCTGCGCCTGCGCCTGGACGGAGATCTGCTCGGCGACGGCGGGGAGGGCGGCGGGGGCCTCTGCTGCGAAGGCGGCGGTCGTGCCGGCCCCGATGGCCAGGGCCGCACCGAGACCGGTGGCGGCGAGGGCGATACGGGTACGACGGGTGCTGACGCGCTTCGCGAACATGTGGAGACCTCCGGGGCCGGGGACAGGGCGTGTATCGGGCAAGAAAGGACCCGGCGCTGCGACCGTGGGCCGTGGCTGCCGGGCTTGCCCAACCTTGGTAACCCGGGCCTCCCGGCTTCCCCAAACACCGCTTTTACTACCCGGGCTCGTAGGAGCGGCCGGTCTTCCGGACCTGTTGACGGGCTCCCTACTGCGGCGGAGTAGGGACAAAACGGGCGGCGAAATCTACGAGTCGTTCTAGTAGGTCCGATTTGCCCTGTGCGGCTTGTCACCGACGGCGGAGGCCCCAAGTGGCCTGCATCACCGCCGTATCGGCGGCCCCGAGGGCCCACCCCGGGCAGGGGGCGCGGGCCGCCCCCGGCCCGGAGCACACGGGTCCGGCCCCGGACGGACCCAGGAGTCCGGCCGCCACCCCTGCACGCCGCCGAAGACGGGATCGTCGGCGTCCCGCTCGCGCGTGCCGGGCCCGCACGGGCCGTGCGGGGTGCGGGGCCCTTGGCCCGCCCCACGGGGCCTCACGGCGGCCCAAGGGGCCCGAACGGCCCGTGCGGGGGCCGAGGGGCCCGGCCGGGCGGCACAGGAACAGGCGGCGCGGGCCCGAACAGGCCCGGGAGCCGGATCCGGAACACCGGGTACGCGGTCACGGAGCCGCGGGCGGCCTCGCGGGGGCCGCCGGCCTGACGGGACCACCCCCGGGCCCGTCCGGGCAGGGCCCGGGGCCGGAGCGGGGCCCGGCCCGTAGTCGCCCCGCGGCAGCCCCGGCGGGCCGGGCACGGCGAAGGGGCGCCCCCGGGAGGTGATCCCGGGGGCGCCCCTGCGTACTACTGCCCGCCGTCGGCGCTTACGCGCCCTTGGACAGGTCCGGGCCGGAGCCCGTGGCCTCGATCGGGGGGAGGTCGGGCAGCGCCGACTTCTCCTCGCCGCGGAAGGTGAACTTGGCTTCCTCGCCCTCACCCTCCACGCCGACGACCACGATGTGACCGGGGCGCAGCTCGCCGAAGAGGATCTTCTCCGACAGCAGGTCCTCGATCTCGCGCTGGATGGTCCGGCGCAGCGGGCGCGCACCCATGATCGGGTCGTAGCCGCGCTTGGCCAGCAGCAGCTTCGCCTCACCGCTGAGCTCGATGCCCATGTCGCGGTCGCGGAGACGCTCGTCCACCTTGGCGATCATCAGGTCGACGATCTGGATGATGTCTTCCTCGCTGAGCTGGTGGAAGACGACCGTGTCGTCGACGCGGTTCAGGAACTCGGGCCGGAAGTGCTGCTTGAGCTCTTCGTTGACCTTCGCCTTCATCCGGTCGTAACCGGTCTTGACGTCGCCCTGGGCGGCGAAGCCCAGGTTGAAGCCCTTGGAGATGTCCCGCGTACCCAGGTTGGTCGTCATGATGATGACCGTGTTCTTGAAGTCCACGACCCGGCCCTGGGAGTCGGTCAGGCGACCGTCCTCCAGGATCTGGAGAAGGGAATTGAAGATATCCGGGTGCGCCTTCTCGACCTCGTCGAAGAGGACGACGGAGAACGGCTTCCGGCGGACCTTCTCGGTCAGCTGGCCGCCCTCTTCGTAGCCCACGTAGCCGGGGGGCGAACCGAAGAGGCGGGAAACCGTGTGCTTCTCGCTGAACTCCGACATGTCGAGGGAGATCAGCGCGTCCTCGTCACCGAAGAGGAATTCGGCGAGCGTCTTGGACAGCTCGGTCTTACCGACACCGGACGGACCGGCGAAGATGAACGAGCCACCGGGACGCTTCGGGTCCTTCAGACCCGCACGGGTGCGGCGGATGGCCTGGGAGAGCGCCCTGATGGCGTCCTTCTGGCCGATGACGCGCTTGTGGAGCTCGTCTTCCATGCGCAGGAGGCGGGAGGACTCCTCCTCCGTGAGCTTGAAGACGGGAATGCCGGTCGCGGTCGCGAGGACCTCGGCGATGAGCTCGCCGTCGACCTCGGCGACGACGTCCATGTCGCCGGCCTTCCATTCCTTCTCGCGCTTGGCCTTCGCGGCGAGCAGCTGCTTCTCCGAATCACGGAGGGAAGCCGCCTTCTCGAAGTCCTGGGAGTCGATGGCCGACTCCTTGTCGCGGCGCACGGCCGCGATCTTCTCGTCGAACTCGCGGAGGTCCGGCGGCGCGGTCATCCGGCGGATGCGCATTCGGGAGCCGGCCTCGTCGATCAGGTCGATCGCCTTGTCCGGCAGGAAGCGGTCCGAGATGTACCGGTCCGCCAGCGTCGCCGCCTGGACGAGGGCCTCGTCCGTGATGGAGACGCGGTGGTGGGCCTCGTAGCGGTCGCGCAGGCCCTTGAGGATCTCGATCGTGTGGGGGAGGGAAGGCTCCGCCACCTGGATCGGCTGGAAGCGGCGCTCCAGGGCCGCGTCCTTCTCAAGGTGCTTGCGGTACTCGTCCAGCGTCGTGGCACCGATGGTCTGGAGCTCACCACGGGCCAGCATGGGCTTCAGGATGCTCGCGGCGTCGATCGCGCCCTCGGCGGCACCCGCACCCACGAGGGTGTGGAGCTCGTCGATGAACAGGATGATGTCGCCGCGGGTGCGGATCTCCTTGAGGACCTTCTTCAGGCGCTCCTCGAAGTCACCGCGGTAGCGGGAACCGGCGACCAGGGCACCCAGGTCCAGGGTGTAGAGGTGCTTGTCCTTGAGGGTCTCGGGCACCTCGCCCTTGACGATCGCCTGGGCCAGGCCCTCGACGACGGCGGTCTTGCCGACGCCGGGCTCGCCGATGAGGACCGGGTTGTTCTTGGTCCGGCGGGACAGCACCTGCATGACCCGCTCGATCTCCTTCTCGCGCCCGATGACCGGGTCGAGCTTGGATTCGCGGGCAGCCTGGGTGAGGTTGCGGCCGAACTGGTCGAGGACCAGCGAGGTCGAGGGGGTGCCCTCGGCCGGGCCACCCGCGGTGGCCGACTCCTTGCCGCCCCCGGTGTAGCCGGAGAGCAGCTGGATGACCTGCTGCCGGACCCTGTTCAGATCGGCGCCCAGCTTCACGAGGACCTGGGCGGCGACGCCCTCGCCCTCGCGGATCAGGCCGAGCAGGATGTGCTCGGTGCCGATGTAGTTGTGGCCGAGCTGGAGGGCCTCTCGGAGCGAAAGCTCCAGGACCTTCTTCGCCCGCGGGGTGAAGGGGATGTGGCCGGACGGGGCCTGCTGCCCCTGACCGATGATCTCCTCAACCTGCTGGCGAACAGCCTCGAGCGAAATCCCGAGGCTCTCCAGGGCCTTAGCGGCGACACCCTCACCCTCGTGGATCAAGCCCAGGAGGATGTGCTCGGTGCCGATGTAGTTGTGGTTGAGCATCCGGGCTTCTTCCTGAGCCAGGACGACAACCCGCCGCGCGCGGTCGGTGAACCTCTCGAACATCGTTTATCGCTCCTCAGAGCGGTCGGGCAGTTCGGGGTCGGTCCCCGCCCTGTCCTTCCGCATGCTAGTCCCGCGGGACGGGACAGCTCATTCCAACTGCCGACATCCGTCCACGGCTCACCCCCACGTCGGTGAGGAAAACCGGCTGTAAGAGCCGACTACTGCTCCAACCCGATGGTGCGAGACGATGTTCCCGCAGGCCAGGCAGATACCCGTCACACGTGTACGCCGATGGCGAACGGGAGCCGCTCAAATCAGCGTGTCGCCCCGATCCACTAGGAATGTCTTACCCGTAAGGACTGACACTCCATGCCCCCGGGCACACTTCCCTCCGCTACGGGCGAACACGCTTGTGTCCCGAATGTGGGACTCCGCCCGGCAGACCTTTACGCTCCGCACCGGATCGCATGCAGTCCGTAACCCCGCGGCGCGGGGCGGAGTTGCTCCGGTCATGCCCCTCACCGCCGCGAGCGCCGTCCCCTCGCCCCGCGTCCCGCCCGAGGAGGGCATCCGCTCCTGGTACGAGCGGGTGCTCGGCTGGGCCGTCGTCGGCGGGCCGCCCGGCCGGCTGGTCACCGGGACCCGGTTCGACGTGTTGGAGGTGCCGGCCGACGCCGGTGCCGCCCTGCTGCGCCGGCCGGTCGCCACCGGCCCGGTGGCGCTGGCCGGGGGCCGGATGGGCTTCCTGGTGGCCCCGGGGGCCGCGGAGGAGCTCGACGGGCTCCTCGACTGGCTGGAGTGGGGCGGGGTGGCGCTGGAGCTCACCGCCCTGGGCGCCGGGGACGGGATCGCCGCCCCCGTGCCGCCGGGGCGGAACGGGAGGGAAAGCCCTCGGGGGGCCGCCGTCTGGCTGCGGCCCCCCGAGCTGGGGTGCGAGGCGTCACTGCCTGCCCTGCCCGGTCCGGGGCAGGGCCACCGTCCCGGACAGCGGGCCTGCGGGCCCGACCTCGTACGCCTGGTGGCCGCCGCGGCGACGGAATGTCACCGGGCACGGCTGCGAAGGCGTACGCCTCAGCCCTTGGCCTTTTCGTAGGCCTCGCGGATGTCGGCGGGAACACGGCCGCGGTCGTTCACGTTGTAGCCGTTCACCTTGGCCCACGCGCGAATCTCGGCGGTGTCGGGATTGCCGGCCGACGCAGCGGCGCGACCACCCTTGGCACGGCCCGCGGAGACGCGTCCGCCGGTACGGCGGCCGCCCTTGGTGTACGGGTCGAGCAGCCCGCGGAGCTTTTCAGCGTTGGCGGTGGTGAGGTCGATCTCGTAGGTCTTGCCATCCAGAGCGAACGTCACGGTCTCGTCCGCCTCGCCACCGTCGAGGTCGTCGACAAGAAGGACCTGAACCTTCTGTGCCACCGGATTTCCTTTCATCGAAAATGCAGTACGCGGAAAGGAAACCGCTTTTGCCTGGAAAACACAAACCCCCGGCGAGAGGTTCAGGGCCGCAACAAGGCGGGAAACGTACGCGATTCGGACATAGGCCTCAGGCCTGCTGCGGCCCGGAAAAGCGGCCTCGATCGATCAGAGGTGCAGAAGCATCCGGCTGTTGCCCAAGGTGTTCGGCTTCACTCGTTCGAGACCGAGGAACTCCGCGACTCCCTCGTCATAGGAACGCAGGAGCTCCATGTAGACATCGGTCTCCACCGGGGTCTCGCCGATCTCGACGAAGCCGTGCTTCGCGAAGAAGTCCACTTCGAAGGTCAGGCAGAATACCCGGCTGACCCCGACCAGGCGGGCGGTCTCCAACAACTTGGCGAGCACCCGATGTCCGACGCCGGCGCCCAAGAGGTCCCGGTCGACGGCGAGAGTGCGGACTTCGGCGAGGTCTTCCCACATGACGTGGAGAGCCCCGCAGCCGACGACCTGGCCGTCCCGGTCGCGTTCCGCGACCCAGAACTCCTGGATGTCCTCGTAAAGGACGACGGGCGCTTTGTCGAGGAGGATCCGCTGCTGCACGTACTGGTCGAGCAGGCGGCGCAGCGCCGGAACATCACGGGTGCGCGCGCGGCGGATGGTCACTGTTTTCGCGTCTGCGGTGGAAAGCTCTCCCATACCCGGACGCTATCGCCCCGGGGCGGTCGGCTGCTCGCCGGAGTCCCCTTCGGCTTCGGCGGGGCCGGCGTCGGGGGCGGGAGCGGCCTCGGCTTCGTCGTGCTGGACGATCCGGATGGCGTCGCGGAGGGCTTCCCGCTGTTCCTGGGACATCATCCCGAAGAAGGCCACGAGGGCGGCCGCGGGGCTGTCACTGGTCGACCACGCTTCGTTCATCAGTGCGGCCGAGTAGGCGGCGCGGGTGGAGACCGCCGTATATCGATAGGCGCGGCCTTCGGCTTCCCGGCGGACCCAGCCCTTCTGATGGAGATTGTCCATAACGGTCATGACCGTGGTGTACGCGATGGACCGTTCCTGCTGGAGGTCTTCCAGGACTTCCCGAACGGTGACCGGGCGGTTCCACTGCCACACCCGTGTCATCACAGCGTCTTCGAGTTCTCCCAAGGGGCGAGGCACAACAGCACGATAGTGCGGCTTGGGATGAATTGCCCGACTATTCGGGCGGCAACGCGCGGCCAATACCCGGGCGGGTCCACCCGGGCGACGGCATCGGCGCGGTGGCTACTTCCGCGGCTGGCGGGTGGCTTCGGCGCGGGCGAGCACGGCGTCGACGGCCGCGTCCTCCTTGGCCTTGTTGGCGCCGCCCTGGCTCTTCACGATCGTCTTCACGAGCAGGATGAAGAACGTGGCCATCACGATGGGGGGCACGAGCGCGGAGACGTAGTCCATGCCCCCCAGCGTAGCTACCCCACGGCGAGGCCGGCCGCCGGGGGCGGGGTGGGCTTGCGGCGTGGCGGGAAGACCTCGCCCGGGGTCGGGACGGGCCTTGCCGGGCGCTCGGGGTGCTCGGGCCCCGGGGGCTCCTCGGGCGAGGGCGAGGGGGCGGGCCGCGGTCGCTCCGGCTCCGGCTTCGCGCCGGAGTCCGCCGCGCGGGGCTCCCCGCGGCCTCCGGCCAGGGCCAGCAGGCGGGTGCGGGGCGCGGGGGCGGTGCGGAGCCTGCGGCGCACGGAGCGCTCGGCGACGCCCTGGGCGCGCTCCAGGACGGCGGCGGCGACCGGGTTGGCCCGCAGGGCGCGCAGGGCGGCGAGGTCGTCGGGCCCGGGCTCGTACCCGGCGGCCAGGGCGTCCTGGAGCAGCTCCAGATAGCCGCAGAGGCTGCCGGGCAGGGCGTCCCGGTAGCGGGCGAGATCGTCGAGCAGGAACGCTCTGAGCCGGCCCGCCTCCAGGACCGCTTCGTCCACCGACGCGGCGAGGCGCAGGCAGTCCTGGACCGCGGAGGGCGTCAGGGGGGCCGTGGAGGGCTGGAGGGCGTGGGCGAGGAGGCGCCTGAGCACGTGCAGCTCGGCGGCGCTGAACGCCATGCCGCCGCGGGATCCGTAGGGCGTGGGCATGGGCCGAAGATACGCGCTAATCGGACAAAATCCCCTGATGGTGCGGGATCGCGGCGCGGCGGGGACCGCGCCGCCCCGTTCAGCCGGTCCGCTTCACCGAGCGGACGAAATCGGCCCAGGCGGCGTGGGTGGTCGCCATCACCAGGTGCGCGGGGTCGGCCCGGTCGGCCACCCGGACGAGCGTGCCGGGGGCGGCCGCCACGTAGACGCAGGCGTCTCCCTCGCCGCAGTAGGACGACTTCCGCCAGTCGGGCCGGGCGTTAGCGGTCATGGTGTCTCCTCCGCCGTGAACGGGGTCGCGGCCTTGTGGACCGCGGTCTCTCCAGCGCGACGCTATCTCCGCCGGAGGCGTACTCCAGCCATTTCCGTGAAAAATCGCGCGGAAATCACGGGCGGATCTCAGTCCACGGGGAAGGCGTACGCGATCTCGTAGCGGGAGTCGGGGATGACGAGGTCGGCGGTCTCCACCGGGCGGCCGTCGATGTCGATGTACGTGCGCTCGACCTGGGTGATCAGCGAACCGAGGCTGATCCCGAGGAGGTTGGCCTGGTTCTGGTCGGCGCGGGAGGGCCGCGGGACCTCCACCACGGAGGCCACGGTGATGCCGATGGACCGCATCCGCGCCACGACCCCGGCGCCGCGCATCTCGCCCTCCTCGGGCAGCACGATCGGGGTACCCGAGGTGATCTCCAACGGCTCCCAGGACTCGGAGAGTTCGGCGGGGCTGCCGTCGGCCATGAACTCGTAGCGGGTCATCACGCAGGGGGCGCCGGGGGCGATGGCCAGGCGGGCGGCGATGCGTTCGGGCGCCGGGGCCTGCGGGACGGTCCGGGAGTCCCAGGAGGCGGCGATGCCGTGTGCGGCGGCCTCGGAGCGGAAGGTGTTGCCGGCGCCGGGCACGCGGCGGCGGGTGCGGAGCATCCGCATGCGCCGGCGCGGGGTGCGCACGTAGGTGCCGGAGCCCGCCCGGCCTTCGAGGAAGCCCTCGATGATCAGCTGCTCCATCGCCCGCTGGGTGACGCTCTGCCCGACCGCGTATTCGTCCGCGAAGCGGGCGCGGGAGGGGAGTTTGTCACCGACCGCCCACTCGCCCGCCTCTATGCGGGCCCGGAGCGAGTCGACCACCTGCAAGTACGGTGAAACACGGGGCATTTGGGCCGTCCTGTGCCGTCTCGGCGGTGCCGCCTGCGGAGGGAGTGCGTCCGACGCCGACAAGCTAACCGATCAGGTTGAAGCTGAGGATTCGGCCTGACGGTGCGTGCCTCCGCCCGTGCGGGCGGAGGCCGCAGCCGTCACTCGAAGTTCGGCGCGTTGCGCTCGTAGACCAGCCGCAGGCCGATCAGCGTCAGCCACGGCTCGTGGTCGTCGATCACCGACGCCTCGCCGAGGACGATCGGCGCCAGTCCGCCGGTGGCGATGACACGTACGTCCGCCGGGTCTCCCGCGGGGCCGGCGAGCTCCTTGGCCATGCGCGTGACGATCCCGTCGACCTGACCCGCGAAACCGTAGACCACGCCCGACTGCATCGCCTCGACCGTGGACTTGCCGATGACGTTGCGCGGCCGGGCCAGCTCGATCTTGCGGAGCTGGGCGCCGCGCACGCCGAGCGCCTCCATCGAGATCTCGATGCCCGGGGAGATCACCCCGCCGACGTACTCGCCCTTCGCGGAGACCGCGTCGAAGGTGGTCGCCGTGCCGAAGTCGACGACGATGGCCGGTCCCCCGTACAGCTCGACGGCGGCCACCGCGTTGATGATGCGGTCCGCGCCGACCTCCTTCGGGTTGTCCATCAGGATCGGCACGCCCGTCTTGACGCCGGGCTCGACCAGCACCGCCGGGACGTCGCCGTAGTAACGGCGGGTGACCTCGCGCAGCTCGTGCAGGACCGACGGCACCGTGGCGCAGATCGCGATGCCGTGGATCCCGTCGCCGAGCTCGTTGCCGAGCATCGGGTGCATTCCCATCAGGCCCTGCATCAGGACGGCCAGCTCGTCGGCCGTCCTTCGCGGGTCGGTCGAGACGCGCCAGTGCTCGACGATCTCGTCGCCGTCGAACAGGCCCAGGACCGTGTGGGTGTTGCCCACGTCGATGGTGAGCAGCACCGCTTACACCGCCTCGCGCAGGTCGAGACCGATGTCGAGGACCGGCGAGGAGTGCGTCAGGGCGCCGACCGCCAGGTAGTCCACGCCGGTCTCGGCGTAGGCGCGGGCGGTGTCCAGGGTGAGGCGGCCCGAGGACTCCAGGGTGGCGCGGCCGGCCACGATGGTGACGGCCTCCTCGGTCTCCGGGACGGTGAAGTTGTCGAGCAGGATCAGGTCGGCGCCCGCGTCCACGACCTCGCGGACCTGGTGCATGGTGTCGACCTCGACCTCGACGGGGACGTCCGGGAAGGCCTCGCGGACGGCCTTGAAGGCCTGGGCGACGCCGCCCGCGGCGACGACGTGGTTGTCCTTGACCAGGGCCGCGTCCGACAGGGACATGCGGTGGTTGACGCCGCCGCCGCAACGGACCGCGTACTTCTCCAGGGAGCGCAGGCCCGGCGTGGTCTTGCGGGTGTCGCGGACCTTCGCCTTCGTACCCTCCAGGACGTCGGCCCAGCGGCGGGTGGCGGTCGCGATGCCGGAGAGGCGGCACAGGATGTTCAGGGCGCTGCGCTCGGCGGTCAGCAGGTCGCGGGTGCGGGCGCGGACGGACAGCAGCAGCTGCCCGGCCTCGACCTTGTCGCCGTCCTCGGCGTGCCGCTCGACCTCGAAGGCCTCGGTGCACACCACGGAGAACACGGCCTCGGCGATGCGCAGCCCGGCCACGACACCGGCCTCGCGGGCCACGAAGTCCGCAATGGCCTCGGCGTCCTCGGGAACGGTGGCGACGGTGGTGACGTCGACCCCGCCGTCCAGGTCCTCGGACAGCGCCATGTGCGCGATGTCCTCGACCTCGATCGGGTCCAGGCCCGCGTCCACCAGCAGCTGGGCCAGCGCCGGGTCGAGGCCGGTCTCCTCGCCCTCGCCGCAGCCGCAGTCGTCGCCGCAGCCGCCTTCGTTCTGGTCGATCAGGGGGAGTTCGGGGGTGCTCACGGTCACTGCTCCAGGCTCTGGGGGGTGAGGGGGACGTCCACGGACGGGAAGTCCGCGGAGTCGGTGGGGACGACGACCAGGGCCCGCCGCTCGGTCGCCGACAGCCGGACGACGAGGTGACGGCGCCAGGCGGCGTCGTCCCGGTCGGGGTGGTCCTCGCGCCAGTGGCAGCCGCGCGTCTCGGCGCGCCGCTGGGCGGCGGCGACCAGGACGCGGGCCACGCACAGCAGGTTGGTCGCCTCCCAGGTCTCCACGCCCGGGACGGCGGTCTTGCCGTGGGCCTCCAGCTCGCCCAGGGCGGTCGTGTAGAGGGTCTCCAGCGCGGCGGCCGCCGCGCTCAGGGACTCGGCGGAGCGCAGTACGCCCGCGCCCCGCGTCATGATGCGCTGGATCTCGTGGCGCGCCTCGGCGGGCTGGAGCGGGCCGGTCGCGGGGACCGGGATGCCCGGTCCGTTGCCGGCGGGGGCGCGGTCCAGGATGTCGTCGGCGATCCGCTCGGCGAAGACCAGGCCCTCCAGCAGGGAGTTGGAGGCCAGCCGGTTCGCCCCGTGCACGCCGGTGCAGGCGACCTCGCCGCACGCGTACAGGCCGGGGACGGTGGTGCGGCCGTGCAGGTCGGTGCGTACGCCGCCGGAGGCGTAGTGCGCGGCGGGCGCGACCGGGATCGGCTCGGTCACCGGGTCGATGCCGTGGGCGCGGCAGGCGGCCAGGATCGTCGGGAAGCGGTGTTCCCACATCTCGGCGCCGAAGTGCCGGGCGTCCAGGTACATGTGCTGCGCGCCGTGCTCCAGCATGCGTCGCGTGATGCCCTTGGCGACGATGTCGCGCGGGGCCAGTTCGGCGAGCTCGTGCTGCCCCACCATGAAGCGGACGCCGTCGGCGTCGACCAGGTGGGCGCCCTCGCCACGGACGGCCTCGGAGACCAGGGGCTGCTGGCCCTCGGCGTCGGGCCCCAGGAAGAGGACGGTGGGGTGGAACTGGACGAATTCGAGGTCGGACACCTCGGCCCCGGCGCGCAGTGCCAGTGCCACGCCGTCGCCGGTGGAGACGGACGGGTTGGTGGTGGCGGAGAACACCTGGCCCATGCCGCCGGTCGCGAGGATCACGGCGGGCGCGTGGACGGCGCCGACGCCGTCGTGCTGGCCCTCGCCCATGACGTGCAGGGTGACGCCGGCGGTGCGGCCCTCGGCATCCTGGAGGAGGTCCAGGACCAGGGCGTTCTCGACGGTCTCGATGCCCGCCGCGTGGACCGCCTCGACCAGGGCGCGGGAGATCTCGGCGCCGGTGGCGTCGCCGCCGGCGTGCGCGATGCGGCGGCGGTGGTGGCCGCCCTCACGGGTCAGCTCTATCTCGCCGGTGTCGGCGGCGGTGTCGAAGACGGCGCCGGTCGCGATGAGCCGGCGCACCGCGTCCGGGCCCTCGGTGACCAGGAGCCGTACGGCCGCCTCGTCGCACAGGCCCGCACCGGCGACGAGGGTGTCGTCGAGGTGCTGTTCGGGGGTGTCGCCCTCGCCGAGGGCCGCGGCGATGCCGCCCTGGGCCCAGCGGGTGGAGCCGTCGTCCAGGCGCGCCTTGGTGACCACGACCGTACGGCGGCCCGCGGCGGCGCAGCGCAGCGCGGCGGTCAGGCCCGCGACGCCCGAGCCGACGACCACGACGTCCGCCTCGACGGCCCAGCCGGGGGCGGGGGCGTGCAGCCGTATGCCGGTGCCGCCGGTGCCGTCCGCCGGGATGCCTCTGCCTGTGGTGCTCACGCGTGTGCTCCGAACTCCAATGGGATGTTGTCGATCAGCCGGGTCGCGCCGACCTTCGCCGCGACGGCCAGCACGGCCTGACCGGTGAAGTCGGGGCCGACGTCGGTGAAGTCCTGCGGGTCCACCAGGGCCAGGTAGTCCAGGACCAGCGGCGGATCGTGCCGGCCCGCCTCCTCCAGGACGTGGCGGGCCGCGGCCCGTACGGCGTCCGGCAGGCCCGAACACGCCGCGGAGACGGCGTGCGCGTCCGCGGAGGCCCGGATCTCGCCGAGCCGGGCCAGGCCCGCGGCGCGCTCGTCGCTGGCGGGGGCGGCCTCGGCGCGGGCGCGCAGCGCCGCCTGGGCGGCGAGCCGGTCGCGGCCCGCGAACAGGGCGCGGGACAGGGCGAGGGCGGTGCGCCGTTCGAGGGCCGAGAGGTAACGGTTGCGGGAGGACAGGGCGAGCCCGTCCTCCTCCCGGACGGTCGGCACGCCGGCCACGTCCACGGGGAAGTTGAGATCGGTCACCATGCGCCGGATCAGGGCCAGTTGCTGGGCGTCCTTCTGGCCGAAGAGGGCCAGGTCGGGGCGGGTGAGGTGGAGCAGCTTGGCGACGACGGTGAGCATCCCGTCGAAGTGGCCGGGGCGGGTGGCGCCTTCGAGGCGCTCGCCCATGGGACCGGCGGTGATCCGCACCTGGGGGGCGCCGCCGGGGTAGACCTCCTCGACGGCGGGGGCGAACACGGCGTCGGCGCCCGCCTCGTCGGCGATCCGCAGGTCGGCGTCGAGGGTGCGGGGATAGCGGTCGAGGTCCTCGTTCGCCCCGAACTGGAGGGGGTTGACGAAGACGGTGACCACGACCTGCCCGTCCGGGCCGGCCTGCTCGCGGGCGGTGCGGACGAGGGTGGCGTGGCCCTCGTGGAGGGCGCCCATCGTCATCACGACGGCGCGGCGGCCGGTGCGCGGGAGCTTGTGGAGTTCTTCCGCGGTGTTCAGCAACAGCAGCGGGCCGGTCATCGGGCGCCACCCTCCGGTTCGGCGGTGTCGGCGAGGACACCGAGCAGGTCCTCGGCCAGTTCGGGCTTGAGCAGTCCGTGCGCGAGGGCGCGGTCGGCGGTGGTCCGGGCCATGGCGAGGTACCCGGCGACGGTGGCGGGGGCGTGCTTGCGCAGCTCGGAGACGTGCGCGGCGACCGTACCGGCGTCACCGCGGGCGACCGGGCCGGTCAGCGCCGCGTCCCCGGAGCGCAGGGCGTTGTCGAGGGCCGCGCCGAGGAGGGGGCCGAGCATCCGGTCGGGGTGTTCGACACCGGCGGTGCGGAGCAGCTCCATCGACTGGGCGACCAGGGTGACCAGGTGGTTGGCGCCCAGGGCGAGGGCTGCGTGGTAGAGCGGGCGGCTGTCCTCCGCGATCCACTCGGGCTCCCCGCCCATCTCGATGACCAGGGCCTCCGCGGCCAGCCGCAGCTCCTCGGGGGCGGTCACGCCGAAGGAGCAGCCGCCCAGGCGCTGCACGTCGACCTCGGTGCCGGTGAAGGTCATCGCGGGGTGCAGGGCCAGCGGGAGCGCCCCGGCGCGGCGCGCGGGGTCGAGCACGGAGGTCCCGTAGCGCCCGGATGTGTGGACGAGGAGCTGTCCGGGGCGGACGGCGCCCGTCTCGGCGAGGCCCTCGACCAGGCCGGGCAGGGCGTCGTCGGGGACGGTCAGCAGCACCAGCTCGGCCCGCTCCAGCACCTGCGCGGGCGGGACGACCGGTACGTCGGGCAGCATCCGCGCGGCGCGGCGCCGGGAGGCGTCGGAGACTCCGGAGACGGCGACGGGACGGTGTCCGGCCTGCTGGAGCGCGCGGGCCAGCGCGGGGCCGACCCGGCCGGCTCCGACGACGCCGACGGTCAGCCGGGCGGGACGGCCGGACGGATCCCGGGACTCCGTCTGATGGGGTGCGTTCACGCGGGCAATGCCTTCCGTTCCAGTCCGCGGGGGGTACCGGACGATACGCCGCCATGCTAGCCCCTGGGGCCGTGGCGGGGCCGCGCCGACCGGGGGCATGATCGGGCCCATGACCGATGACGAGGAACGTACGAAGCGGCTGGTGGCGGCGGGGCGGGCGGCGGACCGGTCCCTCTCGGGGGGCGGCCGGGACGCGACGGCCGGGGAGCTGCTCGCCGCGCTGGCGCAGGCCCCGTACGACCTGGGACAGCCCGCCGACGTGTACGGCGACGGGATCGTCGCCGAGCTGGAGACCCGGGTCGCGGAGCTGCTGGGGACCGAAGAGGCGGCGTTCTTCCCGACGGGGACGATGGCGCAGCAGGTCGCGCTGCGCTGCTGGGCGGGGCGGACCGGGAACCCGGTCGTGGCGCTGCACCCGATGAGCCATCCGGAGCGGTGGGAGGGCGGCGCGCTGCCGGTGGTCTCCGGGCTGCGCACGGTCCACCCGACGGGGGAGCCGCGGCAGCCGACCGCGCAGGAGGTCACCGACCTGGCGGAGCCCTTCGGCACGCTGATGGTGGAGCTGCCGCTGCGCGACCCCGGCTTCCTGCTGCCGACCTGGGAGGAGCTGGAGGAGCTGGTCGACGCGGCCCGGGAGCGGGACGCGGTCGTCCACTTCGACGGGGCCCGGCTGTGGGAGTGCGCGACCCATTTCGGGCGGCCGCTGGCGGAGGTCGCGGGGCTCGCGGACTCCGTCTACGTCTCCTTCTACAAGTCCCTCGGCGGGCTGAGCGGGGCCTGCCTGGCCGGACCCCGGGGCTTCGTGGAGGAGGCCCGCGTCTGGCGCCACCGGTACGGGGGGCAGGTGTTCCGCCAGTTCCCGCAGGCCCTGTCGGCGCTGGCCGGGCTGGAGCGGCAGCTGCCGCTGCTGCCGTCCTACGTGGCGCAGGCGAAGGTCGTCGCCGGGGCCTTGCGGGAGGGCTTCGAGGAGGCGGGCGTGCCGTGGTTCCGGGTCCACCCGGAGGTGCCGCACACGCACCAGTTCCAGGTGTGGCTGCCGTACGGGGCGGACGGGCTGACGGAGGCGGGCCTGCGCCTCGCGGAGGAGACGGGCACGCTCCTGTTCCGGCGCTGGTCGGCGCAGGGCCCCCCGGGGATGGCGATGACGGAGGTCGAGGTCACGCAGCCGGGGCTGTCCTGGACGGCGGACGACGTCCGGGCGGCGGTACGGGGGTTCGTGGACCGGCTGTAGCTCCCCGGCGGCGCCCCGCGGGGGTGGGGGGCCGGGCCCCGGCAGCGTGCCGCCGCGCCCCGCCCCGGGCCTCAGCAGGGCCTCGCCGGGTGGAGGAGGCGGTGGAGGGCCGCGCGCCAGGGGTGGGTGGCCGGGCGGCCGTCGAGGACGGCGCGGAAGCGGGCCTCGGTGCGGACGGACCGCAGGACGGCCCAGTCGCCCTGGCCCGGTGGCGGGGGCTGGGGGGTGCCGTGCTGGGCGGCCCGGTAGCTGTCGAAGAGGTACTGCTCGGTGGCGGTCATGCATCCACCCTCACCCCGTCGGCGGCAACCCGCACGACGATTGACGCCGACCGTCAATCGAGGCCTCCCACCTGCGCCGGAGCTCCCCCGCCCGTCACCGGGACGGACGGGTCGGGGTGCGTGCTCCCGGCTCCCGCGCGGGCCCGTCCGGGGCCAGAATGGGGCGATGAGCGTCACGATCGACATAGCCGGGCTCCCCGCGGAGCGGATCGGTTTCGCGCCGGCTCCGCTCGCCGAGCTCTGCATGGCCCTGCACGCGCTGTCGCAGCCCGCGCACCATCCCGAGCTCCACTCCTGGACGAACTCCACCAGAGCCTCGCTCGACCCCTGCTTGGCGGAGCGGCTGCTCGAAGCCGAGTTCATGTGGCGCAGTTCGTTCTCCGACATCTTCATGGCCTTCGCCGGGATCCCCGGCGGTTCGGGCCGCCCCGGAGCCACCCTGGCCGAGGACCTGGACATCCTCGACCGGATGGACGACGAGCGGTTCGTGATGGCCGCCCTGGAGCACTGCTGGCTCGCGCTCTACAACGAGGGCGGCGGGCCCTCCCCGCTGAAGGACCCGGGCGCGCGGGCCGAGGCGCTGGAGGCGGCGGCCGCACGCGGGCCCCGTCAGCTGGATTTCTCGGTGCGGCTGCTGGACGACACCCACTCCGTCCGGGTCTGGCTGCGCCGGCTCCTGGAGGACTGCGACGAGGCCTTCTTCGCCGAGACCTGGCGGCGGATCGAGCCGCGGCAGGCGGCGGACGCCCGGCACAAGACGGAGGTGCTGCGCCACAAGGGGCTGCCGGCGGCACTGCGGGAGGTGTCGGCGGCGCTGAGCGTGGACGGGGGGCTGACCACGATCACCGCCGACAAGATGGTCAACGGCCAGGCCACGGCCACCGATCCGCGGGTCGGTCCCGGACTGCTGTTCGTGCCGACGAACTTCGGCTGGCCGCACCTGCTGGTGCTGCACGCGCCCGGCTGGCGCCCGGTGGTGCACTATCCGCTGAACTCGCCCGAACTGGCCCCCGAGCCCGGCTCGGTGGAGCTGCTCGCGCGCCGGATGGAGGCGCTGGCGCACCCGGTGCGGATGATGCTGTGCCGCAGCCTGGCGCGGGCCCCGTACACGACGAGCGAGCTGGCGCGGGTCTACGGGATCACCCCGCCGGAGGTGTCCCGGCACCTGGCGGTGCTGAAGAAGGCCGGGCTGCTGCACGCCCGCCGCCAAGGCCGTTATGTACAGCATCAGTTGGATCTGTCCGCGGTCGCTCGAATAGGTTCCGATTTCATCGAGGGCATTCTCCGCTGACCACTCTTCGGACGGTGGCCGGATTTCGACGGCGCAGAGTCACCGATATGCGGATTTCACAAACCGGAAGCAGTGAAAACCCTGGCGAGAGCGGCCTGTTGGTGCCTAACGTGCGTCCACCACCCACCCCATTGCCCCGCGTGCCGTGAAAGGACCTTCATGCCCTCTCGCCCTATAGCCGCAGCAACCGCCGCCCTGGCGGCCGCGGCCCTCGTCTCGCCGCTCCTCCTCGCCGGCCCGGCCGGTGCCACCGCGAGCCCGCAGAGCGATGCCGCCAGGGGTGACGCGCTGGCCAGGAAGCTGGTCAAGGAGGCGACCGGCAAGGGCGCCAACAACCACCTGAAGGTCCTCCAGTCGATCGCCGACTACAACAAGGGCACCCGCGTCGCCGGCTCGAAGGGGCACGTCCAGTCCGCCCAGTACGTCGAGGCCGTGCTCAAGGCGGCCGGGTACAAGGTCACGCGCAACGAGTTCGACTTCGTGTACGTCGAGACGATCTCCGAGAAGCTGAAGGTCAACGGCGCGGCCGGCCGGGACGTCCCGATCAAGCTGATGACGTACACGGCCAGCGGTCCGGCCGAGGGCGTCACCGCGCAGCTCGCGGTCGCCCCGGTCGACGCCGACGGCAGCAACGGCTGCGAGCCCGGCGACTTCGCGCCCGGCACCTTCACCGGCAGGATCGCGCTGGTCAAGCGCGGCGGCTGCACCTTCGCGGTGAAGCAGGCGAACGCGGCGGCGGCCGGCGCGGTGGGCACGGTCATCTACAACAACACGGCGGGCGCCCTGAACGGCACCCTCGGCGACGCCAACGCGGGCAAGGTCCCCACCGGCGGCGTCTCCCAGGAGGAGGGCGAGAAGCTGGCGGCCGAGGCGGCGGCCGGCCCGGTCTCGCTCACCCTGGACATCCGCGAGCTGCGCGAGAACCGCAAGACCTTCAACGTGGTCGCGGAGACGCAGGGCGGCGACGAGAACAACACCGTCTTCCTCGGCGCGCACCTGGACTCGGTGGCGGCCGGTCCCGGCATCAACGACAACGGCTCCGGCTCGGCGGGCATCCTCCAGGTCGCACAGCGCCTCGCGAGCGAGCAGAAGAAGATCAAGAACAAGGTCAAGTTCGCCTGGTGGTCGGCGGAGGAGTTCGGCCTGCTCGGCTCGGAGGCGTACGTCGCCTCGCTGACGCCGGAGCAGAAGAAGCAGATCAAGCTGTACCTGAACTTCGACATGATCGCCTCGCCGAACGCCGCCTACTTCGTCTACGACGGCGACGACTCCGACAAGGTCGGCTCGGGCCCCGGCCCGGAGGGTTCGGCGCAGCTGGAGAAGCAGATCACCGACTTCCTCGACGCGCAGAAGATCCCGCACGAGGGCAGTGACTTCACCGGCCGCTCGGACTACGGCCCGTTCATCGAGGCGGGGATACCCTCCGGCGGTACGGACACGGGCGCCGAGGGCATCAAGACCCCGGAGCAGGCCGCGAAGTTCGGCGGTCAGGCGGGTGTCGCCTACGACGTGAACTACCACGGCAAGGGCGACGACATCACCAACATCGACCAGAAGGCGCTCGACATCAACGTCGACGTCATCGCGAACGCGGTCGGCCACTACGCCTACGACCTGGCCCCGCTGACGCAGCCGGTCACCCCCAAGCCGAGCACCGGCTCGGGCAACGGCGGCGGTCTGCGTCCGGGTCACGACCACGACGCCACGCAGTAGGCGGCGCGGCGGCGCAGCGCAGCCGCACGAGCGCAGCAGCAGGGGCCGTCATCCCGTCGGGGTGGCGGCCCCCGCCGCGTCCGGGGCCCTCGCCGCCTCACCGGCCCACCCCTCGGTGACGGCCGCGACCGCCCCGGCGACCTCGGCCAGCCGGCCCGCGTCGGCCCGCACCGAGCGGGCCAGTTCGAGGTGGAGGAAGCGGGTCCCCCGCTCGGCGGCCAGCCGGCCCTGCTCGTTGTTGCGCCCCGAGAGGCGGCAGTTCGCGGCCCAGGCCCGGCACGGCCTGATCCCGCGGCCCTCCAGCCGTGCGGCGAGCCGCTCCGCGTCGGCGGCGGCCGTGTCGCCGGACCCGGTGGAGACGACGGCTGCGGCGGCGGGGGCGGAGGAGTCGGCGAACCCGTGGAGCTGGATGCCGGGCAGGCCGCGGCGGGTGAGCTCGGTGACGACGGCGTGGAAGACGGAGTCGGTGCGGTGGGCCATGTCGGCCACGTCCCCGGAGGCGGCGGTGTCCTCCTCCTCGGCCCCGCCCGCGTCGGCGCCGGATCCGGAGCCCGCCTTGCGGTGGGCCCCGGCCAGGACCATGACCCCGCCGGGGGCGCCGCGCAGCACCTGCGCGCCGAGTCGTTCGGTGTCCTGGTCGGCGATGGGGTGCGGGACCTGGACCGACCAGCGCGGGGGCGCGCCGAGGTCGACGTAGACGCGGCCCCAGCCGCGGTTCGCGGATCCGGGGCGGGCGGCCGCGTCGGCGACCTCGGCGAAGCGGCGGCCGCCCGGTCCGTCGGTGAAGGTGTCGAGGCGGTAGTCCACGTCGGCGAGGCGGGCACGCGCTTTATCGACATTTCCATCGAAAAGGGCTGATACCCCTTCCATGACAGCGTCCCGCTCCGCCCTCGTCGGTACGCGATAGCCGCCCGTCACTCCGAATTCCGAGGTGAATCGGGTCACCCTCTCCAGCAGGCCCGTGCCCGGGACCACAGGGGAAGGGATGGACGCAGTCCTCTTTTCGGCCACATAAGAGGGCATGAAAGCGACATAAGCGACCCCAGCCATGATCGCCAGGCACATGATCGCAACAATCGTTACGTTTTTTGTGAATCTCGCAGTCGTCACTGGCCGAAAATAGCTGAGTGAAATTCACCCCCGTCCGCCCGGCCTCCCCCCGGAAGCGCGCCGCGCTGCTGGCCCTCCCGCTGAGCCTCTCGCTCGCGGGCTGCGGGCTCCTCGGCGGCCCGGAGCGCGGCCCGGCGGGCGGCCCGGCGGGCGGCGGCGCGGGCGGCACGGGCGGGGGCCGTTCCTTCACCGTGGCCGCCGCGGGCGACATCCTCATCCACCCCCAGTTGACCGAACAGGCCGCCCGGGACGCGCGGGCCGCCGGCCACCAGGGCTACGACTTCGACCGGATCATGGCGGGGGTCAAGCCGGTCATCAGCCGGGCCGACCTCGGGATCTGCCACATGGAGGCGGTCCTGGGCAGCCCCGGCGGCCCCTTCCGGGCCTACCCCGACTTCCTCGTCCCGCCGCAGATCGCCAAGACGGTCAAGGCCATCGGCTACGACACCTGCTCGACGGCCTCCAACCACACCCTCGACCACGGCCCCGAAGGGGTCTACGGCACCCTCGACACCCTCGACCGCGAAGGCCTGCGCCACACCGGCTCCGCCCGCAGCCGGGCCGAGGCGGACACCCCCCTGATCCTGGACGTCAAGGGCGTCAAGGTCGCCCAGATCTCCTTCGCCTTCGGCTTCAACGGGCGCGACCTCCCCCCGGACAAGCCCTGGCTGGCGAACCTGACCAGCTTCAAGGCCATCGCCGCCGCCGAGAAGAAGGCCCGCGCGGCCGGCGCCGACGTGGTCATCCTCTCCATCCACTGGGGCCGCGAGCACCAGCCCGACCCCAGCAACCAGCAGCTGGACCTGGCCCGCCGGATCGCCCGCGAGACCGGGATCAACCTGGTCATCGGCCACCACAGCCACGTCGTCCAGCCGATGGAGAAGATCGGCGGCACCTGGATCGCCTACGGGCTCGGCAACCAGCTCGCCCGCCACGACGTGCCCGGCGGACTGACCGAAGAGGGCGCCATCGGCTGGTTCGAGTTCACCGAACGCGGCGGCACCTGGGACGTGCGGGCCCGCTACGCACCCACCTTCACCGACATCCCGCCCGACCCGCAGGCCGCCCCCGGCGCCGACCCGGCCGCCGCGCAGCCCGTGCGCGACCACCGCCTGGTCGACGTCGCGGAGGCCCTGCGCGGCGACGCACGGCTCCTGCCGCAGCAGCGCGCCCGCTACCGGCTGGCCTTCGAACGCACCCAGGGCACCCTGCTCAACCGCGGCGCCGCCAAGGACGGGCTCCGCGCCCTGCGGGAGCTGCCGGACTGACCCCGTACGTCCCCCCGCCCCACCCCTCCCGCACCTCCCCCCGCTCCAGGAAGGACCCCGCTGTGGCCGCTTCGCGCACCACGCGGCGGCGCAAGGCCCGCCGCAGGGCCGACATGTCACTCCTCGGTGGCATCAGGCCCCCGATCACCGTGCTGTCGGTACTGCTGCTCGCCCTGGCGGGATTCACCGCGTTCAGCCTCGGCACCGTCCACGAGGACCGGCTGCCCGAGGCCGTGCTCACCTCGCAGCAGCACTTCGCCGAGGACGGCGCGATCGCCCTGCGCGCCTCCCTGGACGAGAGCGTCACCGACCTCGACCGGGCCTCGGCCCTCTTCTCCACCGGCAAGCCCGTCGCCCCCGACGCCGTCCTCGACCGCATCGGCAGCGTCTACCAGAAGTGGCGCGGCACCGCCGTCGTCGAGATCGGCTCCGGCCGGCTGCTCGCCGCCCGCGGCGAGAACCTCCCGCTGACCGCCATCGACCGCACGAAACTCTCCGGCGCCGACGGCCTGGCCCCCCGCATGGTCAGGATGCCCGGCGGCGAGACCCGGCTGCTGACCCTCTCCCTCCTCACCTGGAAGGACCAGCCCCAGCAGCTGCTGGTGGCCTCCAGCAGCCTGCGCTTCCCCGGCATCAGCCTCGGCAGGTTCCGCTCCATCGCCGTCGTCGGCTCCGACGGCGCCGTCCTCAGCAGCGACGGCATCCCCGAGCCCGAGATGGTCACCGAGACCCAGCGCGCCGACGTCAAACGCGACACCAAACAGCTGGCCTCCTTCGCCAAGGCAGCCGCCAGGAAGACCCGCGCCAACCCCCTCACCGCCAAGGAGCCCGGCTCCGGCGGTTTCCCCGGGGTCAGCGGCAGCCTGCTGGGCGGCGAGTCCGGCGGGGACCGCGCCGCCGCCGGTTACGCGGGCCTCGCCGGCTCCGAGGCCGGCGTCGGCACCACCGCCACCAGCCTGGACCTCACCGTCGTCGCCATGGTCAACGTGCCGCAGAACCCGGCCCGCACCTCCGACGCCTTCGCCGGAATGGTCCTGGCCGGCGCCCTGCTCCTGGTCGGCGCCCTCGTCGTGGCCCTGCTCGTCGCCACCGTGCAGCGCCCGCTGATCGGCCTCTTCCTCGACAGCCGCCGCCTCACCCGGGGCGACCTCACCCGCCCCGTGGCCGTCCCCCGGGGCGCCGAGGCCACCCGGATCGCCGCCGCCCTGGAACGGCTGCGCCTCCAGCTGCGCGACGGCGCCCCGGCCGCGCCCGCCGCATCACCCGCCCGGGCCCGCCGCAAACGCCGTACGGGCGCCCGTACGCTCCTCGCCCTGTGCGCGGTCCTGCTCCTCGCGTGGTGCCTCCCGCTGGGGCTGCTCGTCAACCGGGCCGGGGACGCCGTCGTCGTACCCCAGCAGCTGGTCAACGACCAGCGCGAACGCACCGACACCCTCAACGACCGGGTCCGCCGCGCCCTCAACGAGGGCCAGGCCGACCTGCTGTCCGTGGCCTCGTCGATGGACGGCGACACCACCCCCGAGCACATGAGCGCGGTCCTGGAGCGCACCGCCGACGAACACGCGCGCTACCAGTCCCTCTACGTCCTGGACCCCTCCGGCAAGATCCTCGCCCGGGCGGGCGGCACCCCGAAGGCCGCCGACGGCAAGGGGCCCCGCAAGGATCCGGTGGCCCTCGACGACAGCGGCAAGAGCCCCGTGATCGTCGCGACGGCACCGGTCCCCGGCAAGGCGGGCACGGCCGTCGTCGGCGAGCTGCGCATCGACTTCCTCAACTCCCTCCTCAAGCGGCCCGGCCTCGGGGAGATCCGCGTCGTCGACGCCAAGCACCGGATCATCGCCTCCAACGGCGGCTACCGCGCCTTCCACAAGCTCGACGACGCACGCCTCGACGCCCTCGTCGACGGCTCCGCCCTCAAGGTCGGCATGGCCCCCCGGCCCGGCAGCGTCCTCTACCGCAGCGGCGGCGACCACGTCATCGCCGCCGCCGCGCCGTTCTCCGGCGGCGGCGCGGCCGGGGACCTGAAGTGGACCGTGGTCAGCTGGCAGTCCGCCAAGGGCCTGGCCATCCAGGAGTACAGCCTGCAGAACCGCACCGTCCTCGCCGGGCTCCTCGGCTTCGCGGTCGGCGCGGCCTGCCTGGGCTGGCTCCAGATCATCGTGATCGCGCCGCTGCGCGAACTGGCCCGGCGCGCCGAGGCCCTCGCCGACGGCGACCGGCGCACGGTCCTCTACCCGCGCCACCACGACGAGGTCGGCGCCGTCACCCGCAGCCTGGAGATCATCCGGCAGCAGCTCCAGCAGCGACAGCAGCAGCGCAAGCAGGCCGCCGGACAGCCGTCCGCACCGGCCGGAAGGAACTGATCCCCCGTGCTCTTCCTCTACTGCGTACTGCTCGTCTGCTGCCTGATCATGCTGATCGCGGGCATCGTCGAGCAGCGCCGGCACTTCTCCAACCTGGACCGGATACCGAACCGGGTGCTGGTCAACGGCATCCGCGGCAAGAGCTCCATCACCCGGCTGTGCGCGGGCGCGCTGCGCGGCGGCGGCCTGACGACGGTCGCCAAGACCACCGGAACGGCCGCCCGGTTCATCCACCCCGACGCCACCGAGGAGCCGGTCTACCGCAAGTTCGGCATCGCCAACGTCGTCGAGCAGATCGGCATCGTGCGGCGCGCCGCCGCCTACCGGCCGGACGCGCTGGTCATGGAGTGCATGGCGGTCATGCCGGCGCTCCAGGAGATCAACCAGTCGAAGCTGATCCAGTCGACCATCGGCGTCCTGTGCAACGTCCGCGAGGACCACGTCGCCGAGATGGGCCCGACCCTCGACGACATCGCGCGCTCCCTGTCGCGCTCGATGCCGCACGGCGGGATCTGCGTCACCGCCGAGAAGGAACGGTTCGACGTGCTCCAGGAGGAGGCGGACGCCCGGGACTGCCAGCTGGTCTACGCCGACCCGGACACGGTCTCGGACGAGGAGCTGCGCGGGTTCAGCTGGTTCACCTTCAAGGAGAACGTGGCGATCGCCCTCACCGTCGCCGAACTCCTCGGCGTCGACCGGGCGACGGCCCTGAAGGGCATGTACGAGGCCCCGCCGGACCCGGGCGTGCTGTCGGTCGAGCGGTACCTGGCGCCGGGCGGCAAGCGGCTGCGCTTCGCGAACGTCTTCGCGGCGAACGACCCCGAGTCCACGCTGATGAACATCAACCAGCTGCTGGACCTGGGCGCGGTGGACCGCCCGCTGAACGTGGTGATCAACTGCCGGCCCGACCGGGTCGAGCGCAACGGCCAGATGGGCTCGATCGTCCCCGAACTCCAGCCGGACAGGGTGTTCGTGATCGGGCACCCCGCGAAGAGCGCCATCGACGCGATCCCGGCCGAGTGGCGCGACCGCGCCGTCGACCTCGGCGGTGACCAGCGCGACGGCGAGGAGTTCATGCACGAGCTGCTGGGACACCTCGGGAAGAGCTCCTCGCTGGTGGCCATCGGCAACATCCACGGGCAGGGCGAAGTGCTGCTGGAGCACCTCGCGGAACTCCCGCCGGACGAGTCCGAGCCGGAACGGGACGCCGGGGAACGGGAGCAGGAGCCCGCCCCCGTCTTCACGCGCCCGCTCGACCCGTACGCCGAGGACCCGTACGGCCAGGACCCGTACGGCCAGGGCCCCTACGCGGGCGCCCCGCACGTGCAGCAGCCCCCGTACGCGGGTGCCGGACACCCGCAGCAGCCCCACCCGCAGCCTCCGCACGCCCAGGGCCCGTACCCGCAGCAGCAGCCGCACGCGGGGGCCCCGTACGGACAGCAGCCGTACCCGGGGCCCTCCGTCGGGCAGCAGTACGCGAGCGCCGCGTACGGGCAGCAGCCCCACCCGCAGGCCCCGCACGGGGAAGCCCCACAAGAGCGGGCAGCACGGCCGCGGCCCGCGCCCGACCCCTACGGCATCGGCGCCGCCACGCCGGTCCCGGCCTGGCCGCAGCAGGCGCCGCAGGTCCCCCCGAACGCCCACCCAGGAGAGCCCCGTTGATCCCCGCCGTCCTCACCCCGGAGATAGCCGCGATCGGCATCGCGCTGGGCCTGCTGTTCTCCCTGCTCTGCTACCTCACGACCAACCTCTCCCCCGGCGGCATGATCACCCCGGGCTGGCTCGCGCTCACCCTCATCGAGGACCTCCAGCGCGCCGCCCTCGTGGTCGGCATCACCGTGATGACGTACGTCCTGACCCTGCTCACGCAGAAGTTCGTCATCCTCTACGGCAAGCGCCTCTTCGCCGCCGTCGTCCTCATCGGCGTCCTGCTCCAGGCCACCGTGGTGATCGTGCTCCAGATGGAGTTCCCGCTCCTGTACGCGAACCAGACCCTCGGCTTCATCGTCCCGGGCCTGATCGCCTACCAGCTGGTCCGCCAGCCCAAGGGCGCCACCCTGCTCGCCACCGGCAGCGCCACGCTCATGACGTACGTCGTCCTGACCGCCGGGATCCTGCTCGGCGTCATGCCCAGCGCCTGACGCCCCGCAACGCCACCCCTCACCCACCGCCCCGGAGCCTCCCGCATGACCGCCCCGTCGAAGAAGTCGAAGAAGAAGAAAAAGAAGAGCGGCGGCACCCGCCCCGCGCTGCACACGGTCACCGTGCTCGCGCTGCTGGCCGGCAGCGCCTACTTCACCTACGCGCTGCGCACCGAGGAGCAGGCCAAGACCCCCGCCGTGCACGTCGTCGCCGACAGGAACGGCGCGGGCGGGATCACGGCGGGCTCGAACGGGGCCCAGAAGTGGGAACGCCTCCAGAGCCCCGCCCGGTCGGTGCTGCGCGACGGCAGTGGACAGGTCCTCGCCACCTTCACCGACAGCGCCCGCACCGCCACCCTCACCGGCCCCAGCCGCACCTTCGGCGAGCCCGCCAACACCACCTCCCGGGTCGTCACCGAGAACTGGGTCCGGCTGATGCCCGAGGCGTGGAAGCAGGGCGCCGAGAACCAGCAGTGGTTCAAGGACTGGTTCAAGAAGTACTACGGGAGCAGCGAGGACGACGTCTTCGCGACGGCCTTCCAGTACGTCGACAAGGCCCCGGTGAAGAAGGACGCCCAGGGCACCCCCTTCGCCGGCGACGCCTCCTTCGGGCCGCTCAACCCCACCGGTTCCGAGGGCAACGACCTGCGCCTGGAGCAGTCCGACTTCTACGACTACCTCGGCAAGCCGTACACCTTCCGCAACGGCGTCACCAAGCAGCCGCAGCCCGCCCGCTACCGGGCGATCGACTGCTCGGGCTTCGTCCGCACCGTCTTCGGCTACCGGGCCCGCTACCCCCTGATGCCCGACGACACCCCCGGCGCCGGCCTGCCGCGCACCGCGAACGGCATCGCCCGCTCCGCGCTGGGCGCGGACGTCATCCCGCTCAAGGGGACCGGCCCCGAGCACCGGCCCGCGTCGATCGACGTGATCCAGCCGGGCGACCTGGTGTTCTTCAAGCTCGACGCCCGCACCAAGGACCGCCTCGACCACACGGGCATCTACTTGGGCACCGACTCCGACGGCCACAACATCTTCATCTCCAGCCGCGAAGAGGCCAACGGCCCCACCATCGGCGACAAGGGCGGCGCCTCGCGCCTCGACGGCAACGGCTACTACGCGACCACCCTGCGCAGCGTGAAGAGGCTCTAACGGTCCCCGGCCGCGGGCGGCCACGGCGGGATCCCGACCGGCTGCACCAGCCAGCCGAAGTCGCCCAGGCCGCCCCGGGCCGTGAGCTCCGCCGCCTCGCCCGCCGCCGACAGGGCCCGGACGTACGCCGCCGGGTCGGTGGAGGCCAGGGCCAGCGGCGGGCGGCCGCACGGGACGCCGAGGGCGGTCAGGGCCTCCCGCTGGGTGAGCAGGGCGGCCCCCGGCCCCGCGCAGGCGTCGAGCGCCACGTGCGCGGTGACATCGCAGCCGCCGTCCGGGACCGGCGGCACCTCCCGGCCCTCCCGGAACCCGGTCAGGGTGCCGAACGGGGGCCGCGCCCCGCGGGTGTGGGCGTAGTCCACCGCCACCGCCAGGCCCCGCTCCAGGGTGGCGACGGCCGCCGCCCAGGCCTCGTCGCGGGCCCGGCCGATCTCCGCCCGCCCCTCCTCCCCCGCCGCCGCGCCGGGCCACCACCGCTCCAGCCAGGCCCGGTCCGCCGCGTCGAGGGGGCCGCCGAGGGTCTCCGTACCGTCGGGTCCGACCAGGACGTAGCGGCCGTCCTCCACGACGTCGAGGGGGACGTTGTCCAGCCACTCGTTGGCGAACAGCAGGCCCGTCGTCCCTTCGGGGGGCTCGGCCACCCAGCGGATCCGCGGGTCCAGCCCCTCCGGCTCCGCCGCGCGCTCCACCGCGTACGGCCGCACCCGCCCGGCCACCCCGTCGGGCAGCGCCGCCAGCACCCCGGTCAGCAGCTCGCCGCGCCCCGCGCCGACATCGACCAGGTCGAGCCGCTCCGGGTGCCCGAGCGCCCCGTCCACCGTGCGCAGCAGCCGGGCCACGGCCCCCGCGTAGAGGGGCGAGGCGTGCACGGAGGTGCGGAAGTGCCCGGCGGGCCCGGGACCGCCGGGACGCACGTAGAACCCGCCCGGACCGTACAGCGCGGCCTCCATGGCGGCCCGCCACCGCACCGGTCCCCCGACTCCGCCCTGAGCGCTCATCCCACAAAGGGTAAGGTCACCCTCCACCTTGGGGAGTACTCCCCCCTCACAGGGATCGCACCTGTGGTTGACTCCAGCACCTATCCCCTGTCCCTACTCTGGGTTACGTGCAGCGCCTCTACGACTTCATCCGCAGACACCCGACGAGCGTCGACAGCTTCTGGGCCGTCCTCCTCTTCGGGCTGTCGATGCTGATCGTCGCGGACGACTCCGGGGTGGCGGGCACGAGCACCCTGCACCGGCTGCTGGCCGTGCCGTGCGTCATCGCGCTGTGCACCGCCGTCGCGCTGCGCCGCAAGTGGACCGTGGCGATGTTCTGGCTGACGGTCGGGGCGGGCGTGTGGCAGCTGGTGCTGGGCCCGACGGCGAACCTCTTCGACTTCGCGATGCTGGTGATCCTCTTCACCGTGGCCGCCGGTGACGTCCCGCGCTGGATCTCGCGCACCGCGCTGGGCATGGGACTGCTCGCCTCCCCGCTCTACTTCGCGCGGTTCGGCGTGGACAAGGGCCCCAGCGGCGCCGAGGCCGTCCTGTTCACCCTGTTCATGATGGTCCCCTTCGCCCTCGCCTGGGTGCTGGGCGACTCGCTGCGCACCCGCCGCGCCTACTACGCGCAGCTCGTCGAGCGGAACCAGCGCCTGGAGAAGGAGCGCGAGGCCCAGGCCAAGGTGGCGGTGGCCGCCGAGCGCGCCCGGATCGCCCGCGAGCTGCACGACGTCGTCGCGCACAACGTGTCGGTGATGGTCGTCCAGGCCGACGGGGCCGCGTACGTCATGGACGCGGCGCCGGAGCAGGCCAAGGAGGCCCTCCAGACCATCTCGGGGACCGGCCGCCAGGCGCTCGCCGAGATGCGGCGGCTGCTGGGCGTGCTGCGCACCGGCGAGCCGCAGGAGTCCGAGGACTACGTGCCGCAGCCGGACGTCGAGCAGATCGAGGTGCTGGTCGAGCAGGTGCGGGCGGCCGGACTGACGGTGACGTTCGAGGTCGAGGGCACGCCGCGCAGGCTGCCCACCGGCGTGGAGCTGACCGCGTACCGGATCGTGCAGGAGGCGCTGACGAACACGCGCAAGCACGGCGGCCCGGACGCACGGGCGAGCGTACGGCTGGTCTACTTCGACGACGGGCTCGGCCTGCTGGTCGAGGACGACGGACGGGGCGCGGCGCACGAACTGTACGAGGACGGCGGCGCCGACGGCGCCGGACACGGCCTGATCGGCATGCGGGAACGCATCGGTATGGTCGGGGGCACCCTGGACGCGGGCCCGCGGCCGGGCGGAGGCTTCCGCATCAGCGCGCTGCTCCCGCTCAAGAAGAGATGACGAGGTCGAGGTAACTGATGTCCATTCGCGTGATGCTCGTCGACGACCAGGTGCTGCTGCGCACGGGTTTCCGGATGGTGCTCGCCGCCCAGCCGGACATGGAGGTCGTCGCCGAGGCGGGGGACGGCCTGGAGGCGCTGGAGGTGCTGCGGGCCACGAAGGTGGACGTGGTGCTGATGGACGTGCGCATGCCGAGGCTCGACGGGGTCGAGGCGACGCGGCGGATCTGTGAGCCGGAGGAACACCCGAAGGTGATCATCCTGACCACCTTCGACCTGGACGAGTACGCGTTCTCCGGGCTGAAGGCGGGGGCGAGCGGCTTCATGCTGAAGGACGTCCCGCCGGCGGAGCTGCTCGCGGCGATCCGCTCCGTGCACAGCGGGGACGCGGTGGTGGCCCCGTCCACCACCCGCCGGCTGCTGGACCGGTTCGCGCCGATGCTGCCGACGACGACGCAGGAGCCGCGGAACAAGGAGATCGACCGGCTGACGGACCGTGAGCGCGAGGTCATGCTGCTGGTGGCCCAGGGCCTGTCGAACGGCGAGATCGCGGGGCGGCTGGTCCTCTCGGAGGCCACCGTGAAGACCCACGTGGGCCGCATCCTGACGAAGCTGGGCCTGCGCGACCGGGTCCAGGTCGTGGTCCTGGCCTACGAGACGGGCCTGGTCCGCGCGGGCGGCCTGTAGCACCGGCGCTTCCCGGTCCGACGGGTGCCCGGTCCGGCGGCCGCCCCGCGCGGCGGCCGTCAGACCGTGGTGCCCAGGTGGGCCATGAGGGTGGACAGGGTGTCCCAGGCCGCCGGGTCGGTGCCGTCGCCCAGGGGGTAGTGCAGGCCCGGACGGCGGGCGGGGCCGATCGTGGACGGGCGCAGGGCCAGCGGCGGGCGCCGGGCATGGGTCAGAGTGACCTCGGCGACGCCCGCCGCGCCCAGGGTGAACGACACCGGCAGCGGGGGCCGGCCCAAGCGCGGGGTCACGCTCAGGTCCCGGCGGCCCGGCCCGACGGAGGCGAGCATGCTGACCAGGCCGTACCCGTCGGCCAGCGTCCCGGCCAGGCCGGCGAGGGCGTCCAGCGGCACCGGGTCGGCGGGGCCGTACCCCAGGGTCAGGGTGACGTCCTCCTCGACCCCGGCCGCCGTGCGCGTCACCCGTACGACGGCCAGCGCGTCCGCGCCCACCACCGTGAGCAGGGTCGGCTCCGGCGCCCGGCCGCGCGCGAGATCGGTCAGCTGCCGGGGCGACCAGGGCAGGTTCACCGGCTCGGCGGTGCCCCAGCCGGCGGGCGGCCCCCCGGTCAGGGCCCGCCAGGCGGCCTCCACGGAGCGGCCGAGCAGCAGCTCCCCCTCGGCCGGGTGCTCCGTGCGGAACTGCACCGTCAGCCGGTGTCCGCCCGCTTCCGCCCCGTCGGCCCGTACGAAGGCGGCGGCCGCCCGGGGCCGGCCGTCGGCGTCGCGGGTGGGGGCGAAGGTGCCGTCCTGCCAGCTCAGCACCGCCCCGGAGAGGCCGTCGTAGTAGCCGCACTCCGGGTCCTGGACCACCCACCGGTTCGGTGCGCCGCTCAGCACGGTGCGCAGCGGCAGGCTGAGCCGGCAGTGCGCGGGGGTGACGATGTGCAGGGCCGCGCCGAAGCCGGCGGTGGTGCGCAGGACGTCGGAGAGCCAGGCCGTCAGCGGGATCACGGGCCGGTCCGCGAGGACGACGGCGGTGGACTCGGTGACCACGTCGACGGTCGGCAGGGCCCCCACGGGCGCGGGCGCCGCGGAGGCTTCGGAGGTGACGGGGACGGCGGTGACCCGGCCCGCGCCCGGGGGCCAGACGGCGCCGCCGAGGATCTCGGCGAGCCGCCCGGCGACGGCGCCGGCGAGGTCGGCCGCCTCGGGTACGGCTGTGGAGGCGCGGGTCTCCGTCCACCAGACGGGGACCCGCGCGGGAGTGCCGAGGAGCCGTTCGGTCTCGCCCGGGACCTGGACCAGCACCGGTGCTTCCACCGAGACCAGGGGCCGGCCGCCCGCGCCCAGCAGCTGGATCACGGCCCCGTCGGCGGCGGAGGCCGCGTCGAGCTCGGTGCCGCCGCCCGCGAGGGCCACGAGCAACGCGGCGGTGTCGGGCATCTTGGGGGTGAGGGCGATGACGTCCTTGGTCACGGTCTCAGGGTGCTTCCTGGGTGAGGGGGGCGGCCAGCGCGGTCTGCACGGTCTGGTGCGGCCGGCCGCGCCGGACGAGCGTGCCGCGGCCCGGTGGCTGCGCGCTCGCGTAGAGCTGCGGGAAGAGCTGGCCCTCGGAGCGTTCGCCGTTCATGACGAGCGCGGTCGTGCCGGACTCCCGCAGGGTGGTGAGCAGCGGTTCGTACAGGGCCCGGGAGGAGCCCGCGACGCGCCGGGCGATCACGAAGTGCAGCCCGATGTCCTGGGCGGACGGCAGGTAGGGCACGAAGGCCTGGAGCGGCTGCTGTCCGGCGGTGGTGAGGATGTCGTAGTCGTCGACGAGGACCACGATGCGGGGGCCGGTGAAGCCGGGGCCCTCGCCCGGGTCGGCGTCGGGGTCCATGCCGTCCTCGGGGAGCCGCTTGTCGAGTTCCTTGGCGATGCCGGCCGACAGCGCGCCGGCGATCTTCGCGTTGTGGGCGTAGCCGCCGCGGTAGGGCTCGGGGACGACTCCGCGCAGCCCGCGCCGGGGGTCGTAGACGGCGAAGACCAGCTCCTCCTCCCCGTAGCGCGCGATGAGCTGGCGTGCGACGAGGGTGAGGAGGTTGGTCTTGCCGCATTCGTTGTCGCCGAGGATCAGCAGGTGCTGGTCCTGCTCGAAGAGGTCGAGCAGGACGGGCGCGAGGACGTCCTGGTCCACCCCGATGGGGATGCGGTACGGCTCCTCGTCGGCCGAGGGGAGCCGGTCGGCGGGCAGCCGGGCGGGCAGGACCCGTACGGGGGAGGCGATGTCGCCGTGCCAGGTGGCGCGGACGGTGGCGGCGGCCTCCTCCAGGGCGGCGGCCAGGTCCGTGGTCCCGGCCCGGGAGTCGATGCGCGGCAGGGCGGTCTGCGCGAAGAGCTTGCCGTCGGTCAGGACGCGGCCGGGGGTGTCCGGGGAGATGGTCTCGGACAGTTTGCGGTCGATGGCCGAGTCGGAGGCGTCGCCCAGGCGCAGTTCGACGCGGCTGCCGAAGAGGGACTGGTTGGCGATGCGGACGTCGTTCCAGCGCAGCATGCCCGCGACGACGTGGATGCCGTAGCCGCCGCCCCGCTTGAGGAGGTCGGTGACGGCGTCGTCGAGTTCGGAGAACTCCTCGCGCAGGGCCCCGTACCCGTCGACGAGCAGGACGATGTCGGTGGAGGCCAGCTCGGGCAGTCCGCCGCGGGAGCGCAGGCGCCGCAGCTGGTCGACGGAGTCGATGGAGTGCTCGCGGAAGAGCGCCTCGCGGGCGGCGAGCATGCCCCGCACCTCGGCGACGGTGCGGGCGGCCCGTTCCCGGTCGGCCCGGCCGGCGATCCCGCCGACGTGGGGGAGGCCGGCGAGCGCGGCGAGGCCGCCCCCGGCGAGGTCGAGGCCGTAGACGGCGACCTCCTGCGGGGTGTGGGTGAGCGCGAGGGACAGGGCGAGGGTGCGCAGCAGGGTGGTCTTGCCGGACTGGGGTCCGCCGGTGACGGCGGTGTGCCCGCCGGCGACCTTCAGGTCCAGTTCCCAGGGTCCGCGCCACTGGCGGGCCGGGTCGTCGAGGACACCGAGCGGTACCCGCAGCGGGGGGCGTTCGGCGTCGCCGAGGCGCAGTCCGCGGTCGGTGACGCGCAGCGGTCCGGCGGCGGCGTCGAGCGGGGTGGCGTCGGGCAGCGGCGGGAGCCAGATGCGGCGTACGGGCGGGGCGGCGCCGGCGAGCTGGTCGACGATGACGCCGAGCACGCTGGGGCCGCTCTCGCGGGCGGTGGCGGTGGGCTTCTCCTCGGCGGGCCCGTCGGAACCGGTGCTGGCGCCGAGGGTGTTGAAGGCCGGGTAGGGCAGGGCGAGGGGGCCTTCCGCGGTGCGGTCGCGGTCGCCGGCCGGCCCCCGGTAGCGGCCGGAGACGTAACCGGCCTTGAAGCGGGTGTAGGTGGAGGTGTCCACCTTGAGGTAGCCGAAGCCGGGCAGCGGCGGCAGCATGAAGGCGTCGGTGGTGTCGAGGACGGTGCGCGACTCGTCGGCGGAGAAGGTGCGCAGGCCGAGCCGGTAGGACAGGTAGGTGTCCAGGCCCTTGAGCTTGCCGCCCTCGATGCGCTGGCTGGACAGCAGCAGGTGCACGCCGATGGAGCGGCCGATGCGGCCGATGGACAGGAACAGGTCGATGAAGTCGGGCTTGGCGGTGAGGAGTTCACCGAACTCGTCGATGACGACGAACAGGTGCGGCAGCGGCTCCAGTTCGGGGTTCTCGGCGCGCAGGACGGCGTAGTGCCCGATGTCGGCGACGTGGCCGGCGTCCTTGAGGACCTGCTGGCGGCGCTTGACCTCGCCCGCGAGGCTGGTGTGGACGCGTTCGACGAGTCCGGCCTGGTTCTCCAGGTTGGTGATGACCCCGGCGACGTGCGGGAGCTTCTCGAAGGGGGCGAAGGTGGCGCCGCCCTTGTAGTCGACGAGGACCATCGCGAGGTCCTCCGGCGCGTGCGTGGCGACCAGGGCGAGGACGAGCGTACGGAGCAGCTCGCTCTTGCCGGAGCCGGTCGCGCCGACGCACAGCCCGTGCGGGCCCATGCCGAGCTGCGAGGACTCCTTGAGGTCCAGCAGGACGGGGCCGTGGCGGTCGTCGATGCCGATCGGGACGCGCAGGAAGTCCCGCTCGCCGCGCGGCGCCCACAGGCGTGTCACGTCGAGGGCGGCGGGGTCGTCGATGCCGAGCAGGCCCATGAAGTCGACGGGTCCGGAGACGGGGGTGCCCTCGGCGACGGACTCGGCGGACAGCCGCAGCGGGGCGAGCATCCGGGCGAGGCCCTCGGCGGTGGCGGGGCCGAGCCGGTCGCAGAGGCCCTCGGCGGCGGGGGCCTGGGGGGTGCGCAGGTCCCGGACGGTGACGTGGGGGCCGTCCACGGTGATCCGTATGGTCACCTCGTCGGGCTCGTGGACCTGCTCGGCGAGCAGGTGGAGAACGGTGGTGTTCATGTCGGCGAGGCCCACCGCCGTGTCGGGGCGGGGCAGTTCGACGGCGTTGTCCCCGTACTCGTCGCTGACGACGAGGAGCCGGCCGGCGAGGGCCAGCGCGCGCCGGTCGGAGAGGCCGCGGCGCACCTCGGCCGCGTAGGAGGCGCGGCGGCGCAGTTCGGGGGCGAGGACCTCGGCGAGCTGCGGGAGGCTGGGGGCGATCCGCCGGGCGGCGACCGGCCCGTCCTGTTCCTGCGGGTCCAGGACGTGCGGGAGCCACTTGGCCCATTCCCAGTCCGTGTCGAGCCGGTCGCCGGGGACGCCGAGGGCGATCGCGACGTCGTCGGGGGCGTGCAGGACCGCGGTGTGGACGAGCAGGGCGCGGGCGACGCGCAGGACGCCTTCGCGGTCGCCGACGACGCTGATGTTGCCGGCCCGGTCGAGGGGCACGGTCAGCGGGAAGTCGCTGGCGCGGGCGAAGCGGGCCATGAGGGCGCCGGCCTCGTTGAGCATGAACCGGTCGGGTGGGGTGAGGACGCCCCCGGCGCCCGCTCCGAGCGCGAGCGGCTGGACGGCGACCTCGCCGGTGCCCAGGCGCGGGCACAGGAAGTCGGGGTCGCTGCGGCGGCGTTCCCACAGCCGGGCCGGATCGCGCACGAGGTCGTAGAGGGCCTCCGGCGGCGGGTTGAGGCGGCGGGCCTCGTCGCGGAGGCGCTTCTCGCGGGCGCCGAGTTCCTCGCGCTGTTCCTCCAGGTACTCCAGGTAGCGCTCGCGCTGGGAGCGGCGGGTGCGCTGGGCCTTGCCGCGCTGGGACCAGAACATGGCGATGGCGCCGATCAGCGCGACGACCAGCACCATCGCGCCGACGGCGGCGAACTGGCTGTTGCGGATGACGGTCATCATCACGACCGAGCCCATCACGCCGGCCATCGGCAGGAGGGCGGTGGCCGGGCTGCCGATCTTGCCTTCGGGAAGGTTGGGCGGGGCCTCGACGGTGTGCGGTTCGGCGGGGGCGGGGGGCAGGGTGCCCCGGGCGGGCCGGTGGACGAGCTGCTGGGTCACCGGGCCGCACCGGCCGCCGGGAGCGCGAGGGCGCGCTGGAGTACGTCCGCGGCGAGCCGTACGGCCGCCTGCCGGGTCTCGGCGCCGAGGAGTTCGGTGCGGACGGCGCCGCCGGAGGCGAGGTGGCGGTCGTACGGGAGGACGACGACCCCGGCGCCGGTGGCGCGCAGTTTCTCCACGGCCTTGGCGAGGTCGACGGCCGGGTGCGGGGACTGGCAGGTGAGCACGACGACGGTCCGGGGCAGCACGGGCACGGGGAGGGAGGCCAGCCAGTCGAGGACGGCGTGGGTGGAGACGAGGCCCTCGGCGGTGGCGGGGGTGGTGAGCACGCGGGCGTGCGCGGTGTCGAGGGCCGTACGGGCCACCTCGCCGGGGAGGGTCTCGCAGTCGACGACGGTGACGCCGAAGTAGCGGCGCAGGGCGACCATCACGGTCCGGTACGTGGCGACGTCGACCTGGGCGCCGATGCGGCCCTGGCTGCCGGGCAGCAGCCAGCCGCCGTCGGCGAGCGGGACGAGGTAGCCCGTGATGTCGGTGAGCTGCATGGAGGGGCGGACGATCTGGGCGACGTCGCCACAGGTCCAGCGCAGGGACTCGACCCCGAGCCGGACGGGGAGGGTGCCGAGGGCGGCGTCGGCCTCCAGCGTGAGCACCGGGTCGTGGCGGTAGTGGTTGTAGGTGCGACTGAGGAGCGCGGTGACGGTGGTCTTGCCGGAGCCGCCGCGGATGCTGGTCACCACGATCTGGCGGCCGGTGGTGACGGGCTGCTGCACCTGGGTGGCCAGCCCCGTCTCGGTGGCGACGGCCCGCGCGGCGGAGGACCCGAGCGCCCCGCGCAGCGCGCGCAACGCCCGCCGCCCCACGGGGTCCCCGTGCCGGGGCCGGCCGGCGGCCTCGGTGGCGGGGACGGGGACGGTCTCGGGGGCGCGGATCCCCTGCGGACCCCCTGCCGGGGCGGATGCGGGGTAGGGGTACGACTGCGGCTGCGGGCTGCCCTGCGGGACGCGGGCGCCGGGACCGCCGGTGGCAGCGGTGCCGCCGGCCGCACCGGGGAACCGGGCCTGGCCGTCGGCCTGCGCCGGGACACCGGGACCGCCCGGGTGGCTGCCGTGGGCGGCGTCGTGATCGAGGTGGGGCGGTATCGGGGACCGGCCGGGGGCGGACGCCGGGGCGGCAGGGCCCTGGCCCGTGCCCGGTTCCCCGGCCCGCGCGGCAGCGCTCGGCGCGCCCGTCAGTTCACCGAGGACCCCGGCCTGCCAGTCGTCACGCCGGCTCTGGCTCATGTCTGACATGTCTGAGTCGCAACCCTTACGCGAAGGTGCCGAGCAGCCGCCCGTACACGCCGAACACCCCGATGAGCAGCGGGAACAGCACGATGACGCACAGCGACTCGGCGGTGTCCCCGAATCGCCGCAGCCGGACCCGTACGTGCTCGGGCGGCTGTACGGCCAGTACCCCGAGCGCCGCCAGCGCCAGCACCAGCAGCGTCGCCAGCGGCCCGGCCGCGCCGGCCCGCTCCGCCCACACCAGCAGCGCGGCCACGGTGACGGCGGCCCCGGCCAGCAGCAGCGCGACCACCTCCGCGACGAGCGGGAACGCCCGCGCGCGCAGCCACAGCACACCGGCCACGGCCACGGCCAGCGACACCGTCCAGACATCGGGTTCCCGCAGCGCGAGCACCCCGGCCGCACCCGCCGAGACGGCGGTGGCGAGGGTGGCCAGCGCCATGCCCCGGTGGGTGGCGCCGAGGGCGGTCGCGACCTTGTACCGGCTGACCGAAGCCCCCCGCGCACGGCGGTCGTCGAGCCCGGTCAGGCCGGCCGCCGCCAGGGCGAGCCGCGGCAGCAGCCCCAGCAGGACCACCGAGACCACGGCCAGCACCGCTCCGGTACGGGCCCCCGCGCCGCCCTGGGCGACGGCGACGGCCTCCCAGCCACCGGTCAGCGCCACCACGGCGGCCGCCCCGACGAACCCGCCCCGCCCGAGCGGCGTGAACCACCCCAGCAGCGCGAGCCCCACCGCGAGCGCGCCCGCCACCGCGGCGAGCCGTCCCATCGGACCCCAGTGCTGCGCGTCGCCCAGGGTCCACGCCCCGAGCACGCCGACGGCCCCGGCGGTCGCCAGCAGCGCCGCCGCGAGCCCGGACCGCTTCAGCCGCCCGGCGAGCGCCCCGACCACCGCGGCGACCGCGGCCACCGCGAGCAGCGCCCCGGCCACCGCGCCCGGCGCGAACTCCCGCCGGGCGAACCACCCGGCGAGCAGCGCCCATCCGATCAGCCCGGCCCCGGCGGTGACCCTCCGCGCGCCCGGCCGCCAGCGCCAGGCGCGGACGTCCAGGTCCTCGGCGGCCTCGTCCGTGACGTCGTGCACGACGGGCGCGGACGGCACGTCCTGCACCCGCACGAGCCGCAGCACGGCGCCGTCGCCGATCCCGGCGTCCTCGAGGCAGACGTCGTGTTCGAGCACCGACCCGTCGGCGGTCACCAGGTGGCGCAGCGTCGGCTGCGCGGCGACCCGGTCGTCCAACATCCGTATGACGTCGGGCAAAAGCCGCCCGACGGGCTCCTGGGAGGGCAGTACGAGGTCCATCCTCCGCCGCTCACCCACCAGGGTGACCCGGCTCAGTGCCGTACCGATTCCCGCCCCCATGCTCACCACGCGCCCGAACCTATCACCGAGTACTGACCTGTCCCGGGGTGCCGACCTTGCCGATGAGCCGGTGCGAGATGAACGACCATCCCACGCATCCCGCGCACAGCACGGCCGCGATGACCAGTCCGGCGACGGCCTTCCCGATCCGCTCGTCGGCCACGCGCCGCCCGCGCTGCGCCCCGAACAGCACGGCGTCACGCATCCTGCGCCGCCGTACCGCGACGGACTCCAGCAACTGGCTGTCGTAATCCTCGGCTGCCATCCCGGCCCCCCTTCCTCTCCGCCCCGACGCTAATACCCCGCTCCAAGGTTCCACACGGGACCCTCCGCCTCCGCCACGGCCTCCCCGATGAACCGGGCCGCCTCCAACTCGTCGACCACGACCGGCCCCGGCTCCCCCCGCGCCGGGTGCCAGCGCAGGTCGGGGCCGAACAGCTCGTCCGTCCGTACGTCCCGCAGTACGCGCCGTCTCAGCAGCGGGCCACGGCCCTCGGCAGCCCGGTGGTACGTGACGCGCCCCTCGGCGTCGAGGGCGTCGAGCACGCGGCCGTCGAGCCGGGTGAGGGGTACGCCGCCGAGAAAGCCCGCCGGCGGGCCGTGCTTGTACCGGACCCCCGTCAGTTCGAGGAACCCCGCGTTGTCCCGGTAGAACTCGCCGCCCCGCTCGTAGAAGAGGAGCAGCGGTTCGTAGAGGTCGGGCAGCCCGGCCCCGACGCCCGGTTCCCGCGAGCGGAGTTCCGCCAGCCGCACCGCTCCTGCGCACGTGTTCCCGACCTCGACGTATCCGATCCCGCCCAGGAACTCCCTCAGCGCGTCGGCGAGCTCCGGCGCGGGCACGAACTCCGGGGCGGCGTACGGGGTGACGTCGAAGAAGGGCCACGCCTCCGCTGCCGAGTACGCACGGGCCCACAGGGCCGCCCGGCGCATGTACTCGCGCAGCAGGACCCGCCGGGACTTCACGTGCCCGAACGCGAAGTCCCAGTCCCCGCACCACTCCACCGCCCGCAGCCGCTCCAGCACGCACGACCCCGCCCCACCGGCCACTTCGTCTCCCTTCCCCCGGTCACGACCGCCCCGACAGATCCTCCAGGGCGTCCAGCGACACCGCCCCGTACACGACGGGCTCCACGACGGAGCCGCCCCCGCGGCCCTCCGCCGCAGCGCCCAGCAGTTCCTCCAGGGCCTCCGGCGCCCGGACGCCCCGCAGGCGGGCGGAACGCAGCCGCGACAGCCACGGCACCCCGGCCTCGAAGGCCGCGGCACCGGCCGCGTTGCGGGGTTCGTAGCCCGCCGCTCCGTCGGCGGACGCCCAGAGGAAGCCCAGGACCCGCTCCCCGCACCGTACGCGGGCGTAGCGCACCGGTTGCCCGGTGGTGCTCTCGTAGTCCCCGTCACGCTGAGGGGCTCGTAGCCGGCCGCGCCGTCGGCCTATGGCCAGAGAAACCCGAGGGAAGCCAGGGTGTGCCGGACCTCACCCACCGGTTCGGTCGTGATCACAGGCCCTCACCCGTCTTCGCGACGCCATTCGCGGACGAGGTTGCCCTGCTCGTCCCAGACGCTCTCCTCCTTGAGGGAGTAAATGTCGTCGTCGAAGAATTTTCGCGACTTGAGAACGCCATCGGGATGCCATTCCAGGTATTCACCCGACGCGGACCCGTTGACAACGGTCCCCTGAAGCTTCAGTGCACCACCCGGGTACCACGCCTGAGACAAGCCATTCGGGACTCCGTCAAGATAGACGTCAAGGCAGACGATTTGCCCATCCTGATACTCGGCCACCTCCCCCGTGAACAACTCGCCCAGGTAGAGGACTCGACCCCCCATATCCACATCGACATCGCGGTCGTCAGTGTCGATACGCCGCACCGGGCTCGTCATGGAATCCATTCCTCGCCGCCCGGAGGGCCTCGGCGTGCGCATCAGACCTCGAACTCGTCGGCCCAGGAGCGCTTCAGCAGGTATTCGGGCACGTACGGGGACTCCACCCGGACAGGAATCCCGCCATCGTAGGCGAGGCAGGTCACCGCGAGGATACCGATCGGCACGAGACCCTCGAAGTCGTCGGCCCGCTCGGGGGTGGCCGTCCAGTACCGCCTGTGGAGTTCCAGGGCCTCCAGCAGGGTCGCGTGGAAGCCCTCCTCGTCCTTGCGCAGGAACTTGTAGAAGAGGTTGATCGGCGGATAGGCCACCTGCTGGATGTACTCCCGCCCGGCGATCACTGCCACGTCCGGATGCGACCGCTGGAACGTCAGCGTCAATTCCCGGACCGATTCGGGCCGCTTCAGCCAGTACGCCTGCAGCGTCGCCACCCAGTGGTACAGGTAGTCGTCGTGATCCGCGCCCGAAGCCCGCAGCACGTCGAGCGGAAGCTCACACAGCTCCGTCATCCGCGGCTGGTCACGCGTGATGATCGCGAACCAGAACGCCTCGGTCCAGGCCTGCGCGTGCGCGTACCGTGTGGGCCCCGTGGCCGACAGCGTCCGCATCTCATGGTGAATGCGCACCTCGGTCGACCCCTCGGCCATCCCCGCCGTACGGAACAGCGCGGAATCCGACTGCGCGGCCGCGACCACGGCCTCCCAGGTCCCCAGCTCGGCACCCTGCGAGTCCACCCTGAACCGGGCGTCGACGTAAAGCGCGGCGTCCTTCCACACGAACCCGAGCTTCCGGGAAGACGATCCGAGAACGCCGATGTCCTCGGTGAGCTCATCGCCGAGCCCCTTGACCCAGTCCGTGCTGGCGGGCCTCGGCTCCGAGTGGCCGGCCACGAAGTCGGTCATCGTTTCCCCTGCCAATCGTTGGGCGGCTCCGCGTGAGCCGAGCAAGGCTGCCCTCCGCGCGGGTCCAGGGTCCGGAGCGCGGAACCGGCCATCAATGTCGCGGCATCCTCAGTACCTCCCCGACAGTTCCTCCAGCGCGTCCAGGGAAGCAGCCTCGTACACCGTGCGCTCGACGGCGGAGCCGCTCCCGCCGCTGTCCGGGGTGCCGAGCAGCTCGGACAACGCCGCCAACGGATCGAACCCTCGCAGGCGCAGGGAACGAAGGCTAAGGACCCACGGCACACCAGCCTCGAACGCCGCGTCACCCGCCGCGGTACGCGGCTCGTACCCGGCCGCCTCGTCACCGATGGCGGCCCAGAGATAGCCGACCACCTGCTCTCCCAGCCGGACGCGTGCATAGCGGACGGGATGCTCTGTACTGCTCTCGTAGTCCTCGGCTGCGGACCCTCCGGGAACCAGCCTCATGAGCCGCTTCCAGCGAACGGGAACTTCGAAGGTGCCCCAAGAGTCGTCGTACTCCGCCCCTTCCACCAGCAAGTCCGCGAACCCGTCCGGGGTGGGGCGGGCGTGCTTAGTGGCGTCTCCTGGGTCGATCTCCGACTCCGTCAGCTTGGAGATCTGATTCAACGCTGCGGCGATCCGCGGCGCGTTGTCCGCTGCCACCTCCGGCTGTGGACGCTCTCTGAGGTCCTGGGTCAGCCAGATGTCGGCGTAGGTCGACAGCACCAGCAGCACCGCGCCCTCACCCCACACCTCGACCCGTGCGGTGAACAACTTCTCCGCGCGGCGCCCGATGCCGTATTCCGTCCACTCGCCAGGCAGTTTCAGGGACAGCGTCAGCAGACGGTCCGGCAGCAGTTGCACGGCGGCGGCCTGCTCGGCCGCTGCCGCAACGCCTGCGCCGAAACCGGCGCCGGGCTCGACGCGGACATTGTGAAGCGAGAACAGAGGACTGGCCATGGCACGCCGGTCGCTGAGCACGACCGAGCCGGAGCCCTCCCCGGTGACGAGTCCGCACGCCACGAGGACGTCCGCGAGGCCCGAGAGCAGCCCCACCGCCCTCAAGACACCACCGTCGGCGGGATCCACCAGGGGAGCCGGCTCCCAGAACCACTCACCGACGGGCTCGGACGTGATCACCGGCTTCTCCTCCTGCGCCGATATCCACCCGGACTCACGCTCGCACTCCCCCGGTGGGCCGAAGGCCCGACCTCCGCCGGCCCGTCCGCGTGCCCCGGGCCGAGCTCGAACTCCGTGGCGATATTCGGCGTGAAGTCGCAGAACGGCAACGAGCCCTCTGCCCCGCTAGGTCCGGTGCATCCAGCGAAGCCCAGCTACATCAAGTCGGTGAGATCGGGGCCGCGGCCGTCGACGAGTTCCGCGTCCTCAAGCCCGTAAGCCTTCGACATGCCGAAATACGTGGGCTCCCCGGGCTCGGCCTCGACCCCCAGCAACGCGTCGAGTTCACGCAATACAGCGGCAAGGCGGGGTGCATTACGAGCGTACACAGCAGGATGCGGGTTGCCGCGGAAGTCGCAGGTAGCCCAGACATCGTGGTGCACGGACAGCTCCGCCGACGGTCCGATGGAGTCCGGCGACACCAAGAGCTCGACCAGGCGCCCCTCCTTGCGAGCGGTGCCCTCGGCATCGAACCACGTCCCCGACCCGACGACGACGAATCCCGTCATCTCGGCACCGGGGTGGCCCACGGGCCGACAGCTGCGGATCTCATCCGCTAGCTTCTCATCGCCCAGAGATCTGCTGATGAGGCTCAGCCCGCTGTCAATGCCCAGCCCGCCCTTCCCGACCTCAAACCAGCTCCACTCCAGGCCCTGCGGTTCGAGCAGGCCGTGCGCGGAGAGCACAGCAGACATCCGTGCGGCCGTCGCGAGCGCCGGCTCCAGTCCAGGCTCGGTCACGTCGTCGAGGTCCCAGAACCAGGAGCCGCTCTCCCTCGGCGAGCGCATCAGAAGCGACATGGAATTTCCTTACGGCTTGGTGGCGTTGGTCGGATAGATGGTGATGGAGCCGTCGTCGAAGCGTAGCTCGAATGAGGCATTCGTACGGTCCGCAGCCCGCTGCACCGCGCTCAGGTCCCGTTCCGTCAATGCACCCTTCAGATCATGGACGTCGAGAATGGCGGCCTTGACGTCCACGCCGGAGCCCTTCAGCTGCTTTTCAACGATGCCCTTGACCGCCGACTTGATGCCCTTGACGCTCTGGACGTCCTTGAGCTGAGCACCGTATTCGATCCGGCCGTCGACCCGGGTCAGGACGTCGAGGTCGAGGCCCTTTTCCGGTAGCTTCAGTTCGAATTCGATGTGACCTATGTTCCTGGCCTGGAGCTCCGCCGCGTGTTCCAGCGCCTGGTGCACAGCGGGCATCATTCCCGGCTGCTTCACCTGGGAAATCAGCTCACCGTAGTTGGGAATATCAGAGAACTTCCCGCTGGCGATGTAGTCGGCGACGGCAGCACCGTATTCCGACTTCTTCAGCTGCGTGAGCATGCGTGCCTGATCGCCCGGCTGGACCTTCGACTTGGTGAGGGACTCCACGACGTCGGCTTCCCGTTCGGGCGCCATCTTGCCCGAGGGCTGCTGCGCGATCTTGTCGCCCTCCAAGTGGACAGGCGGGTTGTCGGGGTTGGGCCCGTCGTGGCCACCGCCCGGCCCGTCGTGGCCACCGCCGCTGCCGCCCGCGCCGTCACCCTGGTGCGGGATGCCGGGGCCGTCGTGGCCGCCGCCACCCGTGCCGGGGCCGTCGCCGTGACCGCCCGTCGAAGGGCCGTCGCCGTGGCCGCCGCCCGTCGGGGTGGTGTCGGTGCCGCCGTGGCCGGGGGTGGTGCCGCCCGGTTCGGTGTGGCTGTTGTGGGCGCCGTTGTCCGCGACCCCGCCGGGGGTGTGGTCGGCCGCGCCGCCCGGGGTGTGGCCGGCCGTGCCGCCCGGGGTGTGGGCGGTGGCGTCGGCGGTGTGGGCGCCGACGGTGGCCGGGACGTTCTCGTGCTTGGGGACTTCGGCCAGGGGGTGGTCGGCGCCCTTGGGGACGGCGGTGAGGTCCTGTTTGGGCAGGCCGTTGTGGTCCAGGAGCTGGTTGGTGGTCTTGTCGTAGAACTGGGGACGGCCCAGGGCGTCGTCGGGGAGGCGGACGGTGTCCTCGGGGTGCGGGAAGGTGATCCCGGGGGCATCGGCCTTCGGGAGGTCCTTCCAGATCACGTCGTTGATCTTGGGGAACGCGCCGTCGGCCTTGCCGAGGTTCGCGAAGAGGTCACCGATCTTGAGCTTGGCGAAGGAACCGGCCTTGCCGATGTAGGTGATCGGGTCGATCAGGCGGCCCGCCTTGCCCGCCACGCTCAGGACCTTCCCGACCGTGCCCGCCTTCGCCGCCGAACCCGCACCACCGGTGAACACGGTGGTCAGCACGTTGAAGGTGACCGCGCCGGCAGCGCGGGCCGGGTTCTTGCCCCACTCGTCCCACGCGACCAGCGCCTTGCCCGTCTCCTTCATCGCGGTGCGCGAATCACGGATCCACGGCGGCAGGTCCTTGTCATCGGCCAGCCAGAACGCCGTACCGATCCCCGGCATCGACGCGATCACCAGACCCGTCGCCAGCTTCGCCAGCCCCGTCCACGCCTGACCCGCCTTGTCCCACCCGTCCACACCGACGAGGGTGCCCAGGCCACGGATCGTGCCCCAGATCCCGTCGACGATCAGACCGTCCCACACGAACGACTTCGCCCAGTACCCGATCTCCCAGGCCCGGTGCGTCTCCTCCAGCTGCGAACCCCACGGCAGATCCTGCGCCTTGTTCAGGTCCTCGCCCTTGTACCCGTACATGTTCGCCCCGTGCGAACCGTCATCCGCCGTCAACGGCGCCGCACAGTACAACGCACGGATCTTGTTCGCACACGTCCGCTCCGCCGCCCAGAACGCGGACACCGCGGCGTTGACGTCG
>NZ_JBGWAB010000031.1:0-65401 GCF_041862025.1 Streptomyces sp. AB3(2024) | reverse complement strand
GGCAACAACAAGTCGGAGGGCGAGATCCGGCGGGCCGTCACCGCCGGCGTCGGGCGGATCGTGCTCTGCCCCGGCGCGCGGGGCGGCGTACCGGTTCGGGCGGGGCGAGGACGGGGAGGCGCGGGTGAGCTTCCCGTGCCCGGTGTGCGGGCAGTGGCTGCGGGTACGGGCGGGCGGCGGGGCGCTGCGGGCGCGGTGCGGGTTGTGCCTCACGGTGCTGGAGTGTGACCCCTAGGCGGGGCCGGGACCTCCCGGCTCCGCCCCGGGTACGCCCCACCCCGAGAAGGGCCGGGGCGGGACCCGGACCGGGCTCCGGGCGGGGCTCCAGGCGGGGAGGCTTTACCGGGTGGCCATGAAAAGTTTCCTACCGACCAGTAGACATAGGTGCGGCGCTGGCCGAATCTAATCGCGTACATGTCAACGCGTGACCGAGGAGCGCCCCCACATGCTCGCAGCCCACCGCACCCGCGCCGCCGCCGCGGCCGTCGTCGCCGCCACCGCCCTGACCCTGCTGCCGGCCACCGCCGCCGCGGCCGCCCCGGCCGCGCGGGCCGCCGCACCCGTCGCAGCCCCCGCCGCATCCGCCCCCGGCGGCAACGCGGCCATCCTGGGCATCGACTACGCGACCTGGCAGCGCGACGTGGCCGCCGTCGTCGACGCCGCCCGCCCCGCCATCGAGCAGCGGATCGCCGCCTCCCCGGCCGGGGAGAAGCCGGCCATCGTCCTCGACATCGACAACTCCTCGCTGGAGACGGACTTCCACTGGTTCTGGACGTTCCCGACCCCCGCGATCGACAAGGTCCGCGCGCTGACCCGGTACGCCAGCGACCGCGGCGTCGCGATCTTCTTCGTCACCGCCCGCCCGGGCATCGTCTACTCCCTCACCGAGCGCAACCTGAAGGCGGTCGGCTACCCGGTCGACGGCCTGTACGTACGGGACCTGCCCGCCCTGTTCGAGCAGGTCAGCACCTACAAGACGGCCAAGCGCGCCGAGATCGAGGCGCGCGGCTACACGATCATCGCCAACATCGGCAACAACGAGAGCGACCTCGTCGGCGGCCACGCCGAACGCACCGTCAAGCTCCCTGACTACGGCGGCAAGCTGTCCTGACCCGGCGCCCGTCAGAGGCCGCCGCCGCAGCCCCCGCCGCAACCGCCACCGCACCCGGCGCCGCACCCGCCCGGCCCGGCACCGCCGTCACTGCCGCTGTAGCCGGAAGCGCCACCGGAACCGCCGCCGCCCCGGCCCGCGGAGAAGGAGGCCGTGCCCAGGGCGGCGAGCACGAGGGGCGCGGCGGCGATGGCGGTCATCCACCAGCCGAGGCGCTCACGGGTGCCCTGGAGGTCCGGATCCAGCAGGATCCGGGCCAGCACCCCCCACACCCCGGCGCACAGCACCGAACTGACCACGGCCCAGCATCCGAACCGGCTCATGTCCCCCACCACCCCGTCCGTCGTATCCGGTGTCGTGCCGTCGTGCCCGGAATACGGCGGGGGAACACCCCCCTCCGTCAACCGCGCTCCGCGGCGATGGCGTTGACCGCCGCCCAGGCGAAGGCCATCGCGGGGCCGATGGTGGCCCCCGGACCGGGATAGGTCTCGCCCATCACCGCCGCCGAGCAGTTGCCGGAGGCGTACAGGCCCCCGATCGGGGTGCCGTCCTCGCGCAGCACCCGGCCGTCGCCGTCGGTGACCAGGCCGCCCTTGGTGCCGATGTCGCCGGGGTGCACGGGGACCGCGTAGAAGGGGCCCTTGTCGAGCGGCGCCAGGTTGGGGTTGGGCAGCGTCGGGTCGCCGTAGTAGCGGTCGTAGACGCTGTCGCCCCGCCCGAAGTCCTCGTCCGTGCCCCGCTCGGCGAAGCCGTTGAAGCGGCGGACCGCGGCCGGCAGGCCCGGCGCGGAGATCTCCCGGGCCAGCTCCTCCACGGTCGCGGCCTGCTTCAGGAAGCCGCTCTCGCGCCAGGACCCGGGAAAGGGCTGCCCGGGGAAGAGGCCCGCGAAGAGGTAGCGGGCCTTGGAGCGGGCGTCGAGGACCAGCCAGGACGGCACGGTCCGCGCCCCGGGCCGGTCGGCGGCGTACATCCGGTCGACGAACGCGTGGTACGGCAGCGCCTCGTTGGCGTAGCGCTCCCCCGCCCCGTTCACGATGACCATGCCGGGGATGCCCCGGTCGGCGACGAGGAAGAAGGGCCTGCCGCCCGGCGGGCACACCGAGGGGGCGCCCCACACCCTGTCCATCAGGTCGGTGGCGGCCCCCAGTTCCCCGGCCAGGCGCAGCGCGTCGCCGGCCTGCCCCTCGGAGGCGTGCGTCCAGGCGGTGGAGGTCGGCGCGGGCAGGTGCTTCTCGCGCAGTGCCTGGTCGTGCGAGAAGCCGCCCGAGGCCAGCACCACACCGCCCCGGGCCGCCACCGCGACCTCGCGGCCCGCCCGGGTCACGCGTACGCCGTCCACCCGGCCTGAGGCGTCCGTGACCAGGCCGGTCAGCGGCGCCGACAGCCACAGGTCCCCGCCGAGCCGGTCCAGGGAGAGCCGCAGCCGGGCGACGAGCGCCTCGCCGAGGGAGAGCAGCCTGCGCCCGGTGGCCAGCGCCCCCAGGGCCCGCAGGCCGACCTTCACGGAGGTGCGCCGGCCCGCCCAGGTGCGCCCGACCATGTTCAGGAAGCGGAAGTCGTACGAGGTCATGGTCAGCCCGTACGTGGGCAGGCCCGCCCGGCGCATGCCGCGGCCCAGCTCCCCCAGCCGCTTGAAGTCCACGATGCACGGCTCCACGGAACGCCCCTGAGCCATGCCGCCCTGCGCCTCGGGGAAGTAGTCCGGGTAGCCCGGGGTGTACATGAAGCGGACCTCGGTCCGGTCGTGGAACTCCCGCAGCATGCGCGGCCCGTGGGCGAGGTAGGCGTCCGTGCGGGAGCGGGGGACCCGGTCGCCGACGGTGGCGTCGAGGTAGGCGCGCGCCTTGTCACGGGTGTCGGCGATGCCGGCCCGGTCGAGGTGGAGGTTGCCGGGGACCCAGACGGCTCCGCCGGACAGGGCGGTGGAGCCGCCGTACCGGTCGGTCTTCTCGACCACCAGGACGGTCAGGCCGCGCAGCCGGGCGGTGATCGCGGCGGCCAGTCCGGCCGCTCCGGAGCCGACCACCACCACGTCGTACTCGTACTCGAACGGGTCGGTCATCCGAAGGCTCCGGTGGCGTAGGCGCTGCGGAAGTACAGCAGGGGCGATCCGCCCTCGCGGGCGGTGAGTTCGAGGATCCGGGCGGTGACGAGGTAGTGGTCGCCGGCCTCGTGGACGGTGTCGAGGGCGCAGTCGACGGTGGCCAGGGCGCCGGTGACGCGGACGGCCCCGTGCGCGGACCGCTCCCAGGGCACGCCCGCGAACTTGTCGCCGCCCCGGCGTCCGAGGGCCTCGCACACGGCGCGCTGCTCCTCGGCGAGGATGCTCACCCCGAACCGGCCGGCCGCCCGGACGGCGGGCCAGCTGGAGGAGCCCTTGCCCACGCAGAGCAGGACCAGCGGCGGGTCGAGGGAGAGGGAGGCGAAGGACTGGCAGGCCAGTCCGGCCGGGCGGCCGTCGTCCCCGACGGCCGCGACGACGGTGATGCCGGAGGCGAAGGTGCCCAGGACCCGGCGCAGCAGGGCGGGGTCGGTCGCGGGGACTGCTCCGGGGTCGGTCGCGGGGGCTGCCCCCGGGTCGGTCGCGGGGTCCGTCAGCCGTTCCACTGGTGGCCCCAGAAGCTGTCGGCGGTGATCTCCTTCGCGGTCCAGGTGGCGGGGTCGACGACGAGGCCGTCCCAGCCGTACTCGACCTGGAAGCCGCCGGGGGCCTGGGCGTAGAAGGAGACCATGTGGTCGTTGGAGTGCCGGCCGAGGGTGGAGGCGATGGGGACGCCGGCGCGGTTCATCCGGTCCAGGCAGTAGCCGACGTCGTCGAGCTTCTCCAGCTCGACCATGAAGTGGACGATGCCGGGCGGCAGGGCGCCGGGGTAGAGGCCGAGGCTGTGGTGGCGGCGATTGGGGCTGAGGAAGTGCATCCAGTGGAAGTCCCGGCCGGGGGCGCCGGTGGGGACGGCGACGGGCGGCAGCCGCATCGAGTCGCGTAGCTGGAAGCCGAGGAGGTCCTCGTAGAAGGCGAGGGTGGCCTCGGTGTCGGGGGCGGGGAGGACGACGTGGCCCAGACCCAGTTCGCCGGTGACGAAGCGGTTGCCGTACGGGGAGGCGAGCGGGGTGTGGTCCTGGGCCTGTCCCCAGTAGAGCTCCAGGGGGTTGCCGCTGGGGTCCTCGCAGTGGATCAGGCCCTGGACGCGGCGGTCGGCGAGGGTGGCGGCGTCGGCCTGCTTGACGGGGAAGCCGGCGGCCTCCAGTTCGGCGGCGGCCTCCTCCAGGGCGCGGGCGTTCGCGACCTCGAACCCGGCGGCGAGGAGGCGGTCCTGTTCTCCGGCGAGGAACTGGAAGCGGTGGACGCGGTCGTCGATGCGGACGTGGAGGCTCTCGGGGGTGCTGCCCGGGGCCTCGGTCATGCCGAGGTGGTCGAGGACGTAGGTGCGCCAGGCGGGGAGGTCGGTGGTCTCGATGCGCAGGTAGCCGAGTGCGCGGATGTCCATGGTGGGCCCCTTCAGTGGGAGAAGAAGTCGGTGGCGAGGCGGTTGAACTCGTCGGCGGCCTCGGTCTGGGCCCAGTGGCCGCAGTGGGGGAAGACGTGGAGGCGGGCGTCGGGGATGGCCTTGAGGGCGAGGAAGGCGCCGTCGACGGGGTTGACGCGGTCCTCGCGGCCCCAGGTCAGCAGGACGGGGCAGGCGATGCGGTGGGCCTCGCGCCAGAGCATCGTGTCCTCGGGCCAGCGGGCGAAGGAGGCGGCCATGCGGGCGTTGCCGAGCCGGGCCGCGGGGTCGGTGGCCTGGGTGTAGCGCTCCTCGACGAGGGCGTCGGTGACGAGCGCCGGGTCGTGGACGAGGGTGGTGAGGAAGGTGCGCATCCGCTCGCGGGTGGGCTCCGGGTCGGTGCTGAACTCGAAGAGCCGCTTGATGCCTTCGGTGGGGTCGGCGGAGAAGAGGTTGAGGGAGATCCCGCCGGGGCCCATCAGGAGCAGTTTCGCGACCCGGTCGGGGTGGTCGAGGGCGAGCCGGGTGGCGGTGCCGCCGCCGAGGGAGTTGCCGATGAAGTGGGCGCGCTCGATGCCGAGTCCGTCCATGAGGGCGACGGTCGCGAGGGCGCTGAAGCTGAAGTAGTCGCGGTCGGGTTCGGGCTTGTCGGAGCGGCCGTAGCAGGGCTGGTCGACGAGGAGGGTGCGGAAGCGGGTGGCGAAGTGGGGCAGGTTCCCGCCGAAGTTGGACCATCCGGAGGCGCCGGGGCCACCGCCGTGCAGCATGATCACGACGGGCGCGTCGGCGGGCCCTGCCTCGTGGAAGTGCAGCGCGAGCCCGGCGGCTTCGACGGTGCGGGAGGTGCTCTCGTAGGTGGGGTTCTCCTGGGCGGGGCTCACAACATGGTGTCCTGGATGTCGAGGCCGAGGGCGCCCTGGCCGAAGAGGACGAGGGCGCGTTCGGGGTCGTTGGCGGCGTGGCCGCGGCCGGTGTGGATGTCGCGCCAGGCGCGCTGGACGGGGTTGGGGCCGGTGCGCAGGGCGCTGCCACCGGCGTTCTCCATGAGGAGGTCGACGGCGCGGACGCAGCGTTCGGTGGCGAGGACCTGGTCGCGGCGGGCCCGGGTGCGCAGGGCGGTGGGCAGGGTTTCGCCGCGTTCGGCGAGGGCGTACAGGTCGGCGACGTTGCGCCGGAGCTGGATCCAGGAGGCGTCGATGTCGCTCGCGGCGCGGGCGATGCGGACCTGGGCGAAGGGGTCCTCGGCGACCTGCTGGCCGTAGGAGACGCGGAAGCGTTCGCGGGTGGCGGCGACGTGGTCCTCGTAGGCGCCTTCTGCGATGCCGACGATCGGGGTGGAGATGGTGGTGGTGAAGACGGCCGCGTACGGGAGGCGGTAGACCGGTTCGGGGTTGACCGCGTGGCCGGGGACGCTCAGGGCGGTGACGGGGCCGAAGCTGAGGGCGCGGTGCTCCGGTACGAAGACCTCCTCGACGGTGATGTCGTTGGAGCCGGAGCCGCGCAGGCCGACGGTGTCCCAGACGTCGTCGATCCGGTACTGGGTACGGGGGATCAGGAAGGTCCGCATGTCGACGGGCCGGCCGTCGGCGTCGGTGACGAGTCCGCCGAGCAGGGCCCAGTCGGCGTGGTCGCAGCCGGAGGAGAAGTGCCAGCGTCCGCTGAGGGTGAAGCCGCCGTCGACGGGGGTGACGGTGCCGGTGGGGGCGTAGGAGGAGCAGATGCGGGCGTCGCGGTCGGGGCCCCAGACCTCCTCCTGGGCGCGGGGGTCGTAGAGGGCGACGTGCCAGGGGTGGACGCCTACGACGGAGGAGACCCAGCCGGTGGAGCCGCAGGCCTTGGCTATCTCCTTGACTGCGGCGTAGAAGAGGCCGGGGTGCGCGGCGCGGCCGCCGTGGGCGCGGGGCTGGAGGAGGCGGAAGAAGCCGGTGTCCGCCAGTTCCTCGATGCTGGCGTCGGGGACCTTGCGCTGGGCCTCCGCCTCGGCGGCGCGGGCGCGCAGGGCCGGGGCGAGGGCGCGGACTGCGTCGAGGACGTCTTCGTCGCTCATGGTGTCCCTTCTCGGGGCTACGGCTTCGGGGTGCGGTGAACGTACGCCGGGGGGTGCGGGGGCGGAACGCGCCGTTCCCACTGAATGGGAAGCCCGCACAGAAGCCCGTACCGGACGATCAGAAGTATTACTGAATGAAATACATGCGTCCGGGTCCTTCCCTGCGCCCGGAGCCGCGTGGCAGGGTCGCCCCAACGCCTCACGCAGGGGGTATTCCCGTGTCGGACCAGGTCATGGACACCGAGCTCGCACCGCTGTCGCTGCTGGAGAAGGCCGCGCACGTGCTGGGCGCCTTCGAGGGCCCGGAGCCGCGGCTCTCGCTCACCGAGGTGGTGCGCCGCTCCGGGATCCCGCGCTCCTCCGCCCACCGGATCCTGGACCAGCTGGTGCGCCTGCGCTGGCTGGACCGGGAGGGGCGGGACTACCGGATGGGCATGCGGATGCTGGAGCTGGGCGCGCTCGCCTCGCACCACAACCGGCTGCGCCGGGCGGCCCTGCCGCTCCTGCACGCCCTGCACGAGCAGACCGGGCAGCTGGTGCACCTGTCGGTGCTCGACGGGGCGGAGGTGGTGTGCCTGGAGCGGATCGGCGGCTCGGAGGCCACCGCCGTGCCCTCCCGGGTCGGCGGCCGGATGCCCGCGTACTCCACGGCCGCCGGCAAGGCGCTCCTCGCCTTCGGCAGCCCGGACGGCGTCGAGCACGTCCTCGCGCGGGGCCTGCGCCCGCGCACCGCCCGGACCCTGGTCCGGCCGCACGCCCTGCGCGCGGAGCTGGCCGCCACCCGCGAGCGCGGGATCGCCTTCGACCGGGAGGAGAGCTTCCGCGGCGTGTCCTGCGCGGCGGCACCGCTGCGGGGCTCCGGGCGGGCGATCGCCGCCGTCTCGGTGTCCACCTGCCGGGGCGGTGAACGGGAACTGGCCCGGCTGGCCCCCGTGGTGGCGGCGTGCGCGCGGGCCGTGTGGCGGGAGCTCTACGGGGCCGGGCGGGCCGCCCGGACGCCCTCCGCGCCCCCGCGGGACCTCGAACCGGCGGTGCCGGCGCGGGCGATGGACAACATGTTGGGCTGGCTGCGGTTCAGCGAGTGGATGTAGCGGGTAGTCATATCCCATCGCACGAGAAGGGCTCCGGACCCGACCTCCCCGCCAGGGGGCCGGACCCGGAGCCTTCCTCGTTCCCGGCCCTACGCGTAGCCGATGCGCACCCGGTCGGTGAGCGGCATTGCCTGGCAGGCCAAGACGTATCCGCCGGCCAGGTCGGCGTCGTCCAGGACCTCGTTGCGCGCCATCGTGACCCCGCCGTCCAGCACCCGGCAGCAGCAGGCGCTGCAGGCGCCCTCGCGGCAGGAGTACGGGGCCGGGGCGCCCGCCGCGAGGAGCACGTCGAGCAGCGGGGTCCCCCGCCGCCAGGGCAGCCGGTACGTCCGCCCGTCCAGCTCCACCTCCGCCTCGGCGTCCGCTTCCGGCTCGGGCCCGGCCTCCGCCCCGGAGGGGACGGCGGGCGCGAAGACGTCGGCGCCGAGCGAGAAGTAGCGCTCGCGGTGGATCCGGCCGGCCTCGGCCCCCGCCGCGCGCAGGGCGCTCTCGGCGGCGTCCATCAGCGGGCCGGGCCCGCACAGCCAGGCCTCCCGCCCGGCGTACGGGGCGAGCGGGGCCCCGAGCCCGGCGGCGGTCGGCAGCCCCTGGAGGGACTCCAGCCAGTGCAGGACGGTGAACCGCCCGGGGTGCTCCCCGGCCAGCTCCCGCAGCTCCTCCCGGAAGATCACCGAGTCGGGGTCGCGGTTGGCGTACAGCAGCGCGACCGCGCCCCGCCCGGCCGCCAGCGCCGACTTCGCGAGGGAGAGCACGGGGGTGATCCCGCTGCCGCCCGCCACCAGCAGCAGGTCCCGGTCGAGCCCGCCGGGGCCGGGCGTGAACGTCCCGGCCGGCGGCAGCACCTCCAGGACGTCCCCCGGGGCCACTGCGTCGCAGACCCAGCCGGAGCCGAGCCCGCCGGGGACCCGCTTGACGGTGATGCGCATCGGCTCACCGGTGTGCGGGGAGCTGGCCAGGGAGTAGCAGCGGGCCGCGCCACCGGGGATCCGAACCGTGAGGAACTGCCCCGGGGCGTAGGGGAGTTCCGCGTCCAGGACGAGGGAGACGGCCTCGGCGGTCTCCTGGATCCGTTCCCGGACGCGGACCAGCAGCCTGCCGGGGGCTCCTCCCCGGCCCGCAGCCGGGGCCGCGGCTCCGGGCGCCGCCGGGCGGGCCGCCGTAGCGGATCGGTGTTCAGGCATCGGCGGGCACCTCCAGGCGGCCCTCGCGGACGGCCGCCTCGATGCCCGCGCGCAGCGCCGGGCAGGAGCGGACGCGGGCGCTGGGCTCCCCCGCGGCCACCCCGGCGCCGATGCGCGGGCAGACGGCGGCGGCGTCCGCCGTCCACTGGACCTGGGTGTGGGCGGGGCTGAACTTCTCGCACAGCACCCGGTTGCCGCACTCCCCGCACTCGACGGGCGTCATCCGCCGGCCCCGGCGGCCCGGCGGGCCAGGTTCCCGGCGACCTCGGCCTCCCAGGCGGCGGTGGCGCGGGTGGTGTCGATCTCGAACTCGAAGCGGCGCACCATCTCCTCGCGGACGTCGGCGGCGTCCACGTAGAACTGTTCGTACCAGCGGCGGAGCTGGTAGACGGGGCCGTCCTCCTCGGTGAGGAGGGGGTTGTCGATGCGGGTCTTGTTCTTCCAGATCTCGACGTCCTGCTCGAAGCCGACGGCGAGGCCCTCGGCGGTCAGCCGGGCGGCGTCGGCGGCCTGCTCGTCGCTCATGCCGGGAAGCTTCCTGACGATCGCCCCGTACATGAGGACGAAGGAGTTCTCGTCGACCGGGTAGTGGCAGTTGATCAGGACGGACTCCATCTCCAGGCCGCCGCCGACGTCGCTCCACAGCCGGTCGATCATGTACGAGGGGCCGAAGTAGGAGGCGTCGGAGCGCAGTCCGCCGCCCGTGGAGAGGGTGCCGAGGTCCACGTCCGGGCGCGGGGTGGACTCCATGTACTGGGTGGCGACGTGTCCGTCGAAGACGTTCTTGAAGTAGCGCGGGAAGGCGTAGTGCACGTAGTAGAAGTGCGCCATGTCCACGACGTTGTCGACGATCTCGCGGCAGTGGGAGTTCTCCACGCGCAGTGCGTTCCAGCTCCAGTCGCTCCACTCGGCGCTGCCGGAGCCCTCGATCTCGGGGATGGTGACGCCGGGGGGCGGCGGGTTGCCCTCGGGGTCGTGCCAGACGTAGAGCTGGCCGTTGCGTTCCAGGGTGGTCCAGGCGCGGGTGCGGGCGCGCAGCGGGACGCGGCGGGCGTAGGGGACGGAGGCGCAGCGGCCGTCGCCGGACCAGCGCCAGTCGTGGAAGGGGCAGGCGACGGTGTCGCCCTTGACGGTGCCGTGGGCGAGGTTGCCGCCCATGTGGGGGCAGTGGGCGTTCAGGACGCGCAGGGCGGGGTCGTCGGCGCCCTGGAAGACGACCAGCCGGGTGCCGAAGGCCTCCACCTCGTGGGGGTTGCCGTCCTTGAAGGCGCGGGCGAGCCCGAGGCAGTGCCAGCCGCGGGCGAAGCGGGCCGGGACGGCGGCCGCCTCGATGACGCGGGGGCCGTCCTGCGCCGAGGTCGTTGGGGTCATGGGTGGCCCTCCTCTTCTCTGGGGGTGGTGCGGGGTGCGGGAAGCGCGTACGGGGCCTACGCGGTGCGGTGTTCGGCGGCGAGTTCGAGCGCGATGTCGATGAGCTGGTCCTCCTGGCCGCCGACCAGCCGGCGTTCGCCCGCGCGCAGCAGGATCCGGGCTCCGGAGACCCCGTAGCGGTCGGCCTGGCGGTAGGCGTGCCTGAGGAAGCTGGAGTAGACGCCTGCGTGGCCCATGAGCAGGGCCATGCGGTCGAGTCGGCACTCCTCGTCCATGACGGGCCGGACCACGTCCTCGGCGGCGTCGATGACGGCGAGGACGTCGATGCCGGTGCGGATGCCCATCTTCTGGCAGACGGCGGCGAACGCCTCGACGGGCGTGTTGCCCGCTCCGGCGCCGAGCCGACGGGTGGAGCCGTCGATCTGGAGGGCTCCGGCGCGTACGGCGGCGACCGAGTTCCCGACGCCGAGGCCGAGGTTCTCGTGGCCGTGGAAGCCGACCTGCGCGTCGTCACCCAGCTCGGCGACCAGGGCGGCGACCCGGTCGGTGACCTGGTCCATCACCATGGCCCCGGCGGAGTCGACGACGTAGACGCACTGGCAGCCGGCGTCGGCCATGATCCGGGCCTGGCGGGCGAGGGTCTCGGGGCCGGTGGAGTGGGCCATCATCAGGAAACCGACGGTCTCCAGGCCCATCTCGCGGGCCAGGCCGAAGTGCTGGACGGAGATGTCGGCCTCGGTGCAGTGCGTGGCGATCCGGCAGATCGTCCCGCCGCCCGCGTGGGCGGCGCGGATGTCGTCCTTGACGCCCAGGCCCGGCAGCATCAGGAAGGCGATCTTCGCGTGGCGAGCCGTCTCGGCGGCGGCCTTGATGAGTTCCTGCTCCGGGGTCGCGGAGAAGCCGTAGTTGAAGGAGGATCCGCCGAGTCCGTCTCCGTGGGTGACCTCGATGACGGGGACGCCGGCCGCGTCGAGGGCGGCGACGACCGACCGTACGTCCTGGGCGGTGAAGCGGTGGCCCTTGGCGTGCGAGCCGTCGCGCAGGGAGGAGTCGGTGATCCGGACGTCCAGGGTGTCGGAGTACGTCTTCACAGGTGGAGGCCCTTCGCGAACTCCTCGCCGACCTTGGTGGCGGCGGCGGTCATGATGTCGAGGTTCCCGGCGTAGGGCGGCAGGTAGTCGCCCGCGCCCTCCACCTCCAGGAAGACCGCCACCCGCGCGTGTCCGCCGGTCGCGGGCGAGGGGTCGTCGAACTGCGGCTCGGCGCGCAGCCGGTAGCCGGGCACGTACGCGGCGACGTCCTCGGCGACCTGCTTGACGGAGGCGCTCACGGCCTCGCGGTCGGCGTCCTCGGGGATGGCGCAGAAGACGGTGTCGCGCATGACGACGGGCGGCTCGGCCGGGTTGAGGATGATGATCGCCTTGCCGCGGGCGGCGCCGCCGATCTCCTCGATGCCCCGGGAGGTGGTACGGGTGAACTCGTCGATGTTGGCGCGGGTGCCGGGCCCGGCCGACACGGAGGCCACCGAGGCGACGATCTCCGCGTAGGCCACCGGGACCACGCGGGAGACGGCGTGGACGACGGGGATGGTGGCCTGGCCGCCGCAGGTGATCATGTTGACGTTGGCCGCGTCGAGGTGGGCGGTCAGGTTCGCGGGCGGGACGACGGCCGGGCCGACGGCGGCGGGGGTCAGGTCGACGGCCTTGATGCCGAGTGCGGCGTAGCGCGGGGCGTTGGCCCGGTGCACGTACGCCGAGGTGGCCTCGAAGACCAGGTCGGGGAGTTCGGCGCGCTCCAGGAGCCGGTCGACGCCCTCGTGGGTGACGTCGAGTCCGGCCCGGCGGGCGCGGGCGAGGCCCTCGCTGTCCGGGTCGACGCCGACCATCCAGCGGGGTTCGACGTACGGGGAGCGCAGCAGTTTGTAGAGCAGGTCGGTGCCGATGTTGCCGGAGCCGACGATGGCTGCGGTGGCTTTCTTCGTCACGTGCGGGTACACCTCAGCAGAAGGAGAGGGAGACCGGGCCGAGCCCGGTGAAGTCGGCGGTGTAGGTCCGCCCGGCGGTCACGTCGACGGCGCGGGTGCAGGACCCGGGCAGGATCAGGTGCCCCTTGCGCAGCGGTACGCCGAAGCGGGCGACGGTACGGGCCAGCCAGGCGACGGCCGTGGTGGGATCGCCCAGGACGGCGTCGGAGCGGCCGGTGGCGAGGACCTCGGAACCGGTGGTGAGGCGGGCCTCGACGGCCCTCAGGTCGAGCTCGCGGGGGTCGCGGCCCTCGCCGATGACGTAGCCGGCCGAGGAGGCGTTGTCGGCGATGGTGTCCGCGATGGTGATCCGCCAGTCCGCGATGCGGCTGTCGATCAGTTCCAGGGCGGGGACGACGCGCTCCGTGGCGGCGAGCACGTCGGCCCCGGTGCATCCCTCCCCCGGCAGGTCGTCGCCGAGCACGAAGCCGACCTCGACCTCGATGCGGGGCGCGCAGTAGGCGGCGGCCGGGACGGGGGTGTCCGGGCGCAGCTCCATGGTGTCGAGGAGGTGCCCGTAGTCGGGCTCGTCGACGCCCATCATGGCCTGCATGACCGGGGACGACAGTCCGACCTTGTGGCCGGTGACGCGGGCGCCGTCGGCCAGGGACCGTTCGATGTTGATCAGCTGGATCCCGTACGCGTCCTCGGCGTCGATCCCCGCGAACAGCTCGGTCAGCGGCCGTACGGGGACCCGCTCGCGCTCCGCCGCGCGCAGCAGTGCGGCGGCCTCGCGCCGGAGCCGGTCGTCGAGCATGGGGGCCTCCCGGCTGCGGTGGTGTGTGGTGCCGCAGACGGTAGGCGGGGGCCGGGCGGGGGCGGGAGGCCGTTGTCCCGCTGAGCGGGAAAGCGGTGGGGGCGGGGACCGCGGGGGTACGCACCGGAATCCGCCCCGCCGCCGCACCGTCTCGGTCATTTCCCTCCGGCGGCGGCGACGGTGCCTTGCGGACTGCGGCGGGCCGTGAGGGAATCACCACGATTCCATCGACTCCCGGACAAGGAGCACGAACATGGTTTCCCGGATAGGCGTGTTACGGCACACAGTGGTGCGGCGGGGGGCGGTGGCTCTGGCCGCCGCCGGCCTCGCCCTGGCCGGTACGGCCGTCGCCGCCCCCGCCCAGGCGGCAGCCCCGGTCTGCGAGGGGACCAAGGTCGACACCCTGGACTACGCGACCGGCTCCACCTACCTGTACTACAGCGCGGCGACGGGCCGGAACTGCGCCTACACCGTCCCGAAGAGCGGCAGCGGGACCGCCCAGCTGATGTTCGTCGGCCTGACCCGCGCGAGCGACAACACGGTCGTCTCCGACGTCGGCGACTACAAGTACCACGCCGGTCCCGTCTACCTGGACGCCCGTGGCACCTGCGTGCAGTTCAACGGGCAGGTCCGCTCGGTGTCCGCGAACTCCGGCTGGGGCCACTGCGACAACCTGAACGCGGTCGCACGATGAGCGGGGTCCGACGGCGCCGCGTCGCCTCGGCGGTGGGGGCGCTCGCCCTGACCGCCGCCGCGACCCTCGCGGCCACGGGAACGGCCCACGCGGCCGGGTACAACGGCAAGTGCGGCGCCGGGTACGCGCTCGTCGAGTCCGCGAACATCGGCTCGGTGGGCACGGTCCACCTCACGTGGAACCCCTCGACCGGCAAGAACTGCGTGGTGACGGTCCGCAACAGCGCCGGCCCGGCCGTCTATATGGAGGCGTGGGTGACCCGCCTGGCCACCGGGGGCGGCGGTATCGACAACGGCTCCTACACCTCGTACGCGGGCCCGGTGTACATCGACGGCCGCAAGACCTGTATCGCCTTCGGCGGCTCAATCGGCAACGAGGACGTCACGCGGGGCCCCGGCCACTGCAGTTGAGCAACCGTGGGGTGGGCGGGGTCGCCCCCGCCCACCCCACGCACTACAGGGCCCCGACGAAGGCGGCGAAGGCGTCCCGCCCGACGGTGAACACGGGGCCGCCGGGGTTCTTCGAGTCCCGCACGGCTACGCGGCAGGGCTGGGGGGAGACCTCTACGCACTCGCCGCCGGTGTTACCGCTGCGGCTGGCCTTGACCCAGGTGGCACGGCCGAGAGGGGCGCACTCGACGCAGTCGCCACCGCTGGAGCCGCTGTACGACGACTTACGCCAGCTCGTCAGGTCCAGGTCGGTCTCCATAGCGTTCCTCCATTACCCGTGCGATCAGCTCCGCCGAACTTCCGGGCGGCAGCGCCTCGGCCTGGAGGCGAGCGTATCCGACCGAACGTTCCCTGATCACTTGCGGATTGGCCGTCATATGGCCCGAGTCGTAGCTCTCGCTGTAGTGCAGGTCCGGGTCGTCATCGAACCGCAGAAGGTTGAACGAACCCATCATCCCGGCGTGCTGGCCAGCAGCAAAGGGAAGCACCTGGACGTTGATCCACCGCCGGTCCCGCAGCTCCAGCAGGTAGGCCAGTTGCTCCCGCATGACCTCCGGTCCGCCGATCTCGCGGTGGAGGACCGCCTCGTCCAGCACCACCCACAGCACAGGCGGATTGCCGCGCTTCAGTATGCGCTGCCGGTCCATCCGCGCCGCCACCACGGTGTCCAGCGTGTCCGGGTGATCGATGCTGAGCACCGCCCGCGCGTAGCCGGGGGTCTGCAACAGCCCGTAGACCAGCTGACACTGGTACGTGGAAATGTACTCCGCCTTCGCTTCCATCTCCGCGTACGCCTGGAACCAGGTCGGGAGCTGACTCCTCAGAACCAGACCCACCAACCGGGAGAAGACGCCACCCGTCCCGAGCGCAGCATCAATCCGCTCCGAGAAGTCCCTCGTCGGGACCTTCCTCGCCGTCTCGATCTGCCCGATCAGGGACCCCGTACAGAAGACGATGCCGCCCAGGTCCTCCTGCTTCAGCTTCGCCTCCTCGCGCAGGCGCCTCAGTTCGGAGCCGTAGTAGTCCAGCGGCGAGGCGCTGGGGTCGAGGTCGCGGATGTTGACCACGAGGCGGTCACCCCCAAGTTCGGTCCGGTCTGTAGCCGAGCGTAACCACGCGACCGCGTACCGGTACCCGGAATCGGGCAATCCGCACAGCGGAGGGAGCGGGGCCCGTCGCACGTCGGTCCCGTCCCCTCCGCCGCGGGGGCTACGCCTTCGGCGTGGGGCAGGTCGCCCAGGCGAGGTGGTACAGGGTGTTCACGCTGGCGTCGGTGGAGTCCATCGCCATGAAGCTGGTGGCGTTGGGGCTGGAGGTGCCCGGGTTGACCCGGAGCTCGGTGTTGATGTTGAAGTTCCGCTTCTCTCCGCACGGGGCCCAGACGAGGTCCGCGTACTCCGTCTTGTCCGTCGACTGCCAGTTGTCGTTGAACGGGCCGCTGAACGTGTGGGTCCGCTGGGCCGTCTGCGGCATGCCCTGGAAGTAGTAGCTGGCCCGCTCCACGCCGGTCGCGCCGGGCTGGAGGTAGCCGAAGCCGCGGTAGTCGGCCTGGACGATGGCGTAGGTGAAGCCGTTCGGCACGTGGACGCGCAGGTTGAGCTGGCAGTTCTTGCGGAAGGCCGTCGGCGGGGCGCCGGGCCCGATCTGGGCCGTGTACTCGCTGTAGGTGACGGTGAAGGCCGTGTTGTCGGGGGCGACGGCGACCTGGGCGGTGCCCTCGCGGCAGCCGGAGCCGTTGACGGTGGCGAGTTCGATCACGATCTTGTCGGGCGGGACGGTGATGGACGCCTGGGCCTGGGCCGGGGCCCCGGTGACGATCAGGGCGGCGGCCGCGCCGCCGACGAACAGGGTGCGGGAGCGGGAATGCGACATCGTTGTCACTCCTTCTGCTTACGCGCAACGCGCTGTCAGGCGGCGGGACATTCCTTCCACTCGAAGTGGTAGACGGTGTTCACGCTCCCGTCCGTGGAGTCCATGCTCATGAAGCTCAGGGCCTGGGGGCTCGACGAGCCGGCGTACACGCGCAGCTCGGTGTTGACGTTGAGGTTGCGGGTCTCGCCGCAGGGGGCCCAGACCAGGTCGGTGTAGCCGGTTTGGTCGCTGGCCTGCCAGTTGTCCCCGTAGGGGCCGTTGAACTGGTGGGTGGTGCGGGCGGTCTGCGAGGCGCCCTGGAAGTAGTAGCCGGCGCGCTCCTGGCCGAAGGCCCCGCGCTGGAGGCTGGCGAAGCCGCGGTAGTCGGCGCGGGCGATGGCGTACGTGTAGCCCTGGGGGACGTGGACCCGCAGGGCGAGCTGGCAGTTCTTGCGGAAGTCGGTGCCGCCGGAGCCGGCTCCGGTCTGGGCGAGGTAGTCGCTGTAGGTGACGGTGAAGGCGGTGTTGTCGGGGGACGCGGCGACGCTGGTGGTCCCGGCGGGGCAGCCCGAGCCGTTGGCTCCGGCCACCTCCACGGTGACGTGTCCGGGCGGCACCGTGGGGGTGTCGGCCTGGGCGGGGGCGGGAGCGGCGACGGCCGCCAGGGCGACGGCGGCGGCCCCGAAGGTGAGTCTGCGAAGGCGCATGTCTGCTTCTCCGTCCGTAGGAGCGGGATTGGGCGTGGACATGCCATCACAGCAGGAGGGGTTCGGGAGGGGCGCGTACCGGACAAGCGGCCGGGGGCCGGGCCGGGCGCGCGGCCCCTGGCCGGAACCCGCAAGTCCGCAACTGCCCGCGACCGCGCCCCATCAGCCCGGCTCCCCCACCGCCCGGCCCGGCGGATCCGGGCCGGGCGCCGCGCCTGCCCGAAAACCGGTGGAAGGGAGCCGCCGTGCGCCCGTACCGTGCTGCCGGACCACATCGCCCAGGCAAGGACGGCCCGTTGTACACCGTGTGAGACCCCCCGAGTGCTGATTCGTCGCGCGTCGCGCCATTTGCGCCGCGCTGCTTCCTGCTGCGGTCTTCTCACTGAAAATCGGTGTACCCCTGTGCTCAACAACTGGGTCGTCATGCCCACATGCCTGCCGCTCGTCCTGCGCCGCTGCCACGCGTGCGCGTCCGACCGCTTCCGGGCGAACGGAAAGTTCCGCGTCAACGCGCACCACAAGCTCCTCGACGTCTGGCTCCTCGTGCTCTGCACCGGATGCGGGGAGACGGCGAAGCTCACGGTCCTGGAGCGGGCGAACGTACGCTCGATCCGGCCCGAACTGCTGGACCGGTTGCACGACAACGACCCCGGTCTGGCGGCCGAGCTGCTCCAGGATCCGGTCCTGCGGCGGCGCAATCGCATCGCCCTCGACTGGGACGGCGCCTGGCGCCTCGACACCGGCGGGTCGGACCACCTGGACCGCGAGGTGATCGACGTGTCCGTCCGCTTCGCGGCTCGGATCCCCGTCCGGCCGCTGCGGCTGATCGCCGAAGGCTGCGGTCTTTCGCGGGCGGAGACGGAGAGGCTGGCCGAGGAGGGCAGGCTCGTCTCGGCGGTCCGGCTGGGCAGCAGGCTCTCCGGCGACTTCACCTTCACGCTCAAGCGCTGAGTCCTCCCTGGACGCGGGGCCCGGCCGGCGAGATCCGCCGGTCGGGCCCCGCGCCCGGCCGGGTGCTAGCGCGGGTACCAGACGGCCCCGGCGACCGCTCCGCCGAAGGTGGTGACGAGGGTGAGCAGGCGGTACGGGACGTGCTCGACGGTCAGATGGAGTCCCCGGATCCGGATCTCCAGGAACGGGCGCGGCTGGGCGTCCGCAGTGGCTAGGGTGCGCGGCATGAGGTGGTTCTCCTTGTCCTCGGGCCCGTTGGCGGGCCGTTGGGACAAGAGAACGTTCCTGGCGTCGTGTTGGCGACGCCGCAAGCCCGTGTTGCGCGACGGTGCGCAAGTTGCGCGCCTCGCAAGAGGGGAAAGTGCATGTCAGAGCAGCCTTCGAGCCCGAGTGGGGCGCCGCGGTCGTTGCAGAGGTTGGGTTCCCTGAAGGGGCTCAATCCCGAGGAGGCGGCGTTCGCGCAGCACCTGCGCGATCTGCGCGAGGACCTGGGGATGTCCTCCACGGAAATCGTGCAGTGGCTCAAGGAGAACGCGCCCGAGGCCCGGGTGGACGCGAGCCGGCTCTCCCGCTTCCTGAGCGGTGCGAGCCTGCCGCAGCCGCCCTTGCTGCCGGCCCTGCACCGGCTGCTGGCCGAACGCGGGGCCGTGGATCCCGAGCGGGTCCGGGAGGGGTGGAACCTGCTGTACGCGGCCGCCCAGACCAAGGGGCCGCTGATCGCGCGGGAGTACAAGGAGCAGGCCCTGCGGATCGCGCTGGAGGAGGAACGCGTCCGGACGGCGCAGGAGCTGGCCTCGCTTCGCGAGGAGATCACCCACGAGCGGGAGCGTCGGGAGGCGCTCGAAGGAAGCCTCTCCGAGGTCTTCGACCAGCCGTCCGGAACCCACCAGCAGGTGCGGGACCTGGAGGAGGAACTGGAGGACGTCTCGCGCCGGATCGAGGAGCTGGAGGATCTGGTGGGCCAGCACGAGGCCCTGCTCCGCCTCCAGCGGGCCGACGCCGAGCGGGCCGGGCGGGCCCTGAGGGAGACCACCGCCGAGATCGAGGTGTGGCAGCGAACCGGAGGGATCCCCTGGACGGACGACCCCGCGGCGATCGCGCGCGCGGTCGCCGCGTTCCGCGACGAGGGCGAGGACGAACAGGCCGACCGGCTGCTCAGCCTCGCGGCCAGGGATCTGCCGGTCACGGCCCTCCCGGAGCTGTACGCCGCGTTCGCGAAGATCAGCCGCCCCCTCGAACCGAACCGGTTGAGCCACGCCATCAGCATGCAGCGCAAGGCGAAGGACCTCCTCGAACTCACCTGGCCCATCGCCCGGGACCCCAAGAGCGATGTGCCGCCGACGCTCACCCCGTGGGCGAGTCAAGTGCTCCTGGCGGCGGGCCGGTGGGCTCCGGCCCGGGAACTGATCCTCCTGACCCGGCTCCTCGCGGAAACCGGCCGCGGCGACCACAGGCAGCACCTGATCGCGGGCCTGCGCCAGCGCAAGGAGGATCTGGACGAGATCGCCGCCTCGGAGGAGTTCCACCCGAGCGACCTGCCCCAGACGACGACCCCGGCCCCGAGGACGGACCCGGACCCGGACCCGGCCGGCCCCAAGCGCCGCTGGTTCCGTACCTGAGCCGGTCGGCCCGCGCCGGAAATCCCGCCGCTCCAGGGCCGGTTGACCCCTAGCATGACCCACCATGTCTACTAACGAACGAATGATCGAACTGGCCCTGGACCGGATCAGCGCGGGCTACGTCTTCCCGGAGAAGGCCGCGCTCATCGTGGACGCGATCCGGGGCCGGCTCGCGGCGGGTGCGTACGAGGGGCTGGACGGCCCGGTGCTGTGCGAGACGGTGACGGCGCACCTCCAGGAGGCGTGTCCGGACAGGCATCTGCGGCTGCTGTGGACGGACGTTCCGCAGTCGCTGGAGCCGGCGGACGACGACGGCGGGCAGGCCGCCTTCCTCGCGCTGCTCCGGACGGAGAACCACGGGATCAGCCGCGTCGAGCACCTGGAGGGGAACGTCGGGCTCATCGACCTGCGGCGCATCACGACCGCCGCCGAGGGCGCGGGCATGATCGGAGCGGCCATGCAGCTGGTCGCGCACAGCTCCGCGCTCGTCCTGGACCTGAGGGCGTGCAGCGGCGGGTCGGCGGAGGGGGCGGCGATGTGGTGCAGCTACTTCTTCCCGGACGACCAGGTGCACCTGAACGACATCTACGACCGGCGCACCGACTCGACCCGCCAGTTCTGGACGACCGCGCACCTGCCCGCGCCGCGCTACGCGGGCCGCCCGGTGTACGTGCTCACGAGCGCGGCCACGTTCTCCGGGGGCGAGGACGTGGCGTACACCCTTCAGGCGCACGGACGGGCCACCGTCGTCGGCGGGACGACCCGGGGCGGCGCCCATCCGACGGAGCGCCACCCGGTGGCCGAGCACGTCCTGGTGACCGTGCCTACGAGCCGTGCGATCAGTACGGTCACCGGTACCAACTGGGAGGGCGTCGGGGTGGTTCCCGACGTCGAGGTCCCGGCGGAGCAGGCCCTCGACGTGGCGCTCAAGGCCGCGCTGCGGCGGGCGGAGGCGGACGCCGGGCCCCGCTGACCCGGGGCCCGGTGGCCCGGGCCGCGCGGGGGCGCGGCCCGGCCGCCGTGCCGGCTACTGCGCCCCGTACACCGTTCCCGGGGGCTGCGACGCCGCGAGGAGTTTCAGGGTGGCTTCGCCCGCCTCGGCCGGGGTCCAGCGGGTGGCACGGTCGGCGGTGGGGCCGGGGCGCCAGCCCTCCATGACCGTGATGCGGCCGCCCTCCGCCTCGAAGACGCGACCCGTGACCCCGGCCGAGGCGTCCGAGCCGAGCCAGACCACCAGCGGGGAGACGTTCTCCGGGGCCATGGCGTCGAAGGCGCCTTCGGCCGGTGCCGCCATGGTCTCGGCGAAGGTCTGCTCCGTCATGCGGGTGCGGGCCGCCGGGGCGATGGCGTTGACCTGGACCCCGTAGCGGCCCATCTCGGCGGCGGCGACCAGGGTCAGGCCGAGGATCCCGGCCTTGGCGGCGCTGTAGTTGCCCTGGCCCACCGAGCCCAGCAGGCCGGCGCCCGAGGAGGTGTTGACCACCCGGGCGGAGACCCGGCGGCCCGCCTTCGCCTCGGCGCGCCACCAGGCGGCGGCGTGCTTCAGCGGCAGGAAGTGGCCCTTGAGGTGGACCCGCATCACGGCGTCCCAGTCGTCCTCGTCGAGGTTGACGAGCATCCGGTCGCGCAGGAACCCGGCGTTGTTGACCAGGGTGTCCAGGCGGCCGAAGGAGGAGACCGCGCACTCCACCAGGGAGGCCGCGCCCGCGACGGTGGCGATGTCCCCGCCGTGCGGCACGGCCTCCCCGCCCGCCGCCCTGATCTCCTCGGCCACCAGGGCCGCCGGGCTGTCGGGGCCGGGCTGCCCGTCAAGGCCCACCCCGAGGTCGTTGACGACGACCCGGGCGCCCTGCGCGGCGAAGGCCAGGGCGTGCGCCCGGCCCAGGCCGCGGCCCGCGCCCGTCACGACGACCACCCGTCCGTCGGCCATGCCCGCCACCCCCGCCGTACCCGCAGCATCCGCCATCCCCGCCGTACCCGTCGTACGCGCCATCTCAGTTCTCCTTGTTGACAGTTGCCGCATCCAGAAACGCCGGGCGCTCCCCGCCCCCGTGCACCAGCAGGCTCGCCCCGCTGACGTATCCCGCCCGGTCGGAGGCGAGGAACACCGCCGCCTCCCCCACGTCCGAGGGCTCGGCGAGCCGGCCCAGGGGGACGGTCGCGCCGACCGCCGCGATGCCCGCCTCGTCCCCGTAGTGCAGGTGGGCGAGCTCGGTGCGCACCATGCCCAGGACCAGGGAGTTGACCCGTACCTCGGGCGCCCACTCGACGGCCATGGAGCGGGCCAGGTTCTCCAGCCCCGCCTTGGCCGCGCCGTAGGCGGCGGTGCCCGGCGAGGGGCGGGTGCCGCTGACGCTGCCGATCATCAGGACCGAGCCGCGGGAGGCCCGCAGCCAGGGGTGGGCGGCGAGCGAGGCGGTCAGCGGGGCGATGAGGTTGAGCTCCAGGACGCGGGCGTGCCGCTCGGCCCCGCCCTCGCCGAGGAGCCGGTACGGGGTGCCGCCCGCGTTGTTCACCAGGCAGTCGAGCCGCCCGAAGCGGTCGGCGACGGAGGCGAAGAACTCCGTCACGGCGCCGGGGTCGCGCAGGTCGACGGGGGTGAAGACGGCTTCCCGCCCGCCCGCCGCGACCGCTTCCTCCGGCGGTCTGCGGGCGCAGACCGCCACCTCCGCGCCCGCCGCGAGGAACGCCCGCGCGATCCCGGCGCCGACGCCCCGGGTTCCGCCGGTGACGACGATGACCCTCCCCTTGAGCTCCATCGGCTGCTACCTTCCTCACCTAACAAATGTTTGGTGGAAAGGTAGCTGATCCGCTCATGAGTGTCTCCACCTCCAGCCCCGGCAAGGGCATATCACTCGTCACAGTCGACTTCCCGCCCGTCAACGCCCTCCCCGTAAAGGGCTGGTACGACCTCGCCGACGCCCTGCGCGCCGCGGGCCGCGACCCCGAGGTCCGCTGCGTGGTTCTGGCCGCCGAGGGCCGCGGCTTCAACGCGGGCGTCGACATCAAGGAGGTGCAGCGCGACACCGGGCACGGCGCCCTCATCGGCGCCAACCGCGGCTGCTACGAGGCCTTCGCCGCCGTCTACGAGTGCGAGGTGCCGGTCGTCGCGGCCGTGAACGGCTTCTGCCTCGGCGGCGGCATCGGGCTGGTCGGCAACGCCGACGCGATCGTCGCCTCCGAGGACGCCGTCTTCGGACTGCCGGAGCTCGACCGCGGCGCCCTCGGCGCGGCCACCCACCTCGCCCGGCTCGTCCCGCAGCACCTGATGCGCGCCCTCTACTACACCTCGCGCACCGCCACCGCCGCAGAACTGCACGCGCACGGCTCGGTCTGGAGGGTGGTCCCGCCCGCGGAGCTGCGGGCCGCCGCCCTGGAACTGGCCGCCGAGATCGCACGGAAGGACGGCTACCTGATCCGGCTGGCCAAGGCCGCCATCAACGGCATCGACCCCGTCGACGTCCGGCGCAGCTACCGCTTCGAGCAGGGCTTCACCTTCGAGGCCAACCTCAGCGGGGTCGCCGACCGGGTCCGCGACACCTTCGGGAAAGACGCCTCCGGAAAGGACGGGAGCACCCCGTGACCGACAAGACCATGACCCCCGACGAGGTGGTCGGCAGGCTGCGCAGCGGCATGACCCTGGGCATCGGCGGCTGGGGCTCGCGGCGCAAGCCGATGGCCCTGGTCAGAGCGCTGCTCCGGTCCGAGATCACCGATCTGACCGTGATCTCGTACGGCGGCCCCGATGTCGGCCTCCTCGCCGCCGCGGGCCGTGTCCGCAGGCTCGTCGCCCCCTTCGCCACCCTGGACTCGATCCCGCTGGAGCCGCACTTCCGGGCCGCCCGCGAGAGCGGCGCGTTCGCCCTCACCGAGTACGACGAGGCCATGTTCATGTGGGGCCTGCACGCCGCCGCGAACCGGCTCCCCTTCCTGCCCGTCCGGGCCGGCCTCGGCTCCGACGTGATGCGGGTCAACCCGGAGCTGCGCACCGTCACCTCCCCCTACGCCGACGGCGAGGAGTTCGTCGCCGTCCCCGCCCTGCGCATGGACGCGGCCCTGGTCCACCTCAACCGCGCCGACCGCCTCGGCAACGCCCAGTACCTGGGCCCGGACCCCTACTTCGACGACCTGTTCTGCGAGGCCGCCGACACCGCGTACGTCTCCTGCGAACAGATCGTGGAGAGCGCCGAGCTCACCAAGTCCGGCCCCCCGCAGTCCCTCCTGGTCAGCCGGCACTCGGTCACCGGGGTCGTGGAGACCCCGAACGGCGCGCACTTCACCTCCTGCGTCCCCGACTACGACCGCGACGAGGCCTTCCAGAAGCTCTACGCCACCACCCCCTGGTCCGAGTTCGCCGCCCGCTTCCTGTCCGGTCCGGGCGAGCACGACTACCAGACCGCCGTCCGCACCTGGCACGAGGAGCAGCAGTGACCAGCCCGATCACCCCGGTCAGCCGTTCGGAGTACTGCGTGGTGGCCTGCGCCGAGGCCTGGCGCGACAACGGCGAGGTGCTCGCCAGCCCGATGGGCCTGGTCCCCTCCTTCGGGGCCCGGCTCGCCAAGCGCACCTTCTCCCCCGACCTGCTGCTCACCGACGGCGAGGCGATGCTGGTCGCTCTGGACGGCACGCCCGAGGGCTGGCTCCCGTACCGCAGGCACCTGACGATGGTCACCGGCGGGCGGCGGCACGTGATGATGGGCGCCAGCCAGATCGACCGGTACGGGAACCAGAACATCTCCTGCATCGGCGGCTGGGAGCGGCCCTCCCGCCAGCTGCTGGGGGTGCGCGGGGCTCCGGTGAACACCCTGAACAACCCGGTGAGCTACTGGGTGCCGCGGCACTCCCCGCGGGTCTTCGTCGAGCGCGTCGACATGGTCAGCGGCGTCGGCTACGACCGCGCCGAGGCCGCCGGGGTCACCCGCTTCCACCGCCTGCCCCGGGTGGTCAGCGACCTCGGCGTCTTCGACTTCACCGGCCCCGGCCACACGATGCGCCTGGTCTCCCTCCACCCGGGGGTCACCCTCGACGCGGTCAGGGAGGCGACCGGCTTCGAGCTGGCGGTCGCCGACGGGGTCCCGTACACCCGGGAACCGACGGAGCGGGAGCTGCGGCTGATCCGCGAGGTCATCGACCCCAAGGGCCTGCGCGACCGGGAAGTGCGGGTCTGACATGGGGGAAGGGACCGGCGGGGTCGAAGTGCCCGCCCTGGAGACGGCGTTCACCAAGCTGGTCGGGGTCCGCCACCCGATCGTCCAGACCGGCATGGGGTGGGTGGCCGGGCCGCGGCTGGTGTCGGGGGCGGCGAACGCGGGGGCCCTGGGCATCCTGGCGTCGGCGACGATGACCCTGGAGCAGCTGCGGGCGGCCGTCCACGAGGTCAAGTCCCGTACGGACGCCCCCTTCGGGGTCAACCTGCGCGCGGACGCCGGGGACGCCGCCGAGCGCGCGCAGCTGATCATCGACGAGGGCGTGCGGGTGGCCTCCTTCGCGCTGGCCCCGTCGAAGGAGCTGATCTCCCGGCTCAAGGACGCGGGCTTGGTGGTGATCCCCTCCATCGGGGCGCGCCGGCACGCCGAGAAGGTCGCGGCCTGGGGCGCGGACGCGGTGATCGTGCAGGGCGGGGAGGGCGGCGGGCACACCGGGGACGTGGCCACGACGGTGCTGCTGCCGCAGGTGGTCGACGCGGTGGACGTCCCGGTGGTCGCGGCGGGCGGCTTCCACGACGGCCGCGGCCTGGTGGCGGCCCTGGCGTACGGGGCGGCGGGCGTCGCCATGGGCACCCGGTTCCTGCTGACCTCCGACTCGACCGTCCCGGACGCCGTCAAGGCGGAGTACCTGAAGGCGACGGTCAAGGACGTCACCGTCACCACCGCCGTGGACGGGCTCCCGCACCGGATGCTGCGCACGGAGCTGGTCGACGCGCTGGAACGGGCCGGGCGCACGAGGGCGCTGGCGCGGGCCGTGCGGCACGCGGCGGGGTTCCGGAAGCTGTCGGGCCTGTCCTGGTCGCGGATGGTGCGCGACGGCCTGGCCATGAAACACGGCAAGGACCTGTCCTGGAGCCAGGTCCTGCTCGCCGCCAACACCCCCATGCTCCTGAAGGCGTCCATGGTCGAGGGCCGTACGGACCTCGGTGTCATGGCATCCGGCCAGGTCGCGGGGGTGATCGAGGATCTGCCGTCGTGTGCGGAGCTCGTCGGCCGCGTCATGGCCGAGGCGCACGCGGTACTGCACACGCTCCGCGCCCTGCCACCGGCAGGGTGATCCCCCTTCTCCTCCACGGGAGTCGTCCCCATGAGCCGTGCCCGAATCCGTCTGGCGTCCACGGCGGCCGCCGTCGCACTCGCCGCCGTCGTCGCCCTTCCCGCCGCGGTACCCGCCGTCGCGGCACCCGGAGCGGGGGCCGCGGCCCTCCACCCCCTCCGGCAGCAGGCAACGGCGATCCGTCAGATCCCCCTCCAGGGCGCCGTCAACGTCCGTGACGTCGGCGGCTACCGCACGTACACCGGCGGCCAGGTCCGCCAGGGGCTGGTCTACCGCTCCGACGCACTGGGCAAGCTGACCCCGGCGGACATCACCACCGTCGCGGGTCTGGGCCTCACGAAGGCCGTCGACTTCCGCATCCCCATGGAGGTCCAGTACGACGGCGCCGACCGGCTGCCGCCCGGGCTGTCCGCCACCTCCCGCCCGGTCAGCGACCTGGGCCTGTACGCCACCCTGGTCGGCGCGATCGCCACCGGCGATCCCGTCCGGCAGGAGCAGATCCTGGGCGGCGGCCGGGCCGAGGCCTACATGCGGGACATCTACCGCACCTTCGTGAGCAGCCCCGAGAACCGGGCACAGTTCGCGGCGACGCTCCGGGAGATCGCGGACTCCGGCCAGGGCCCGCTGCTGTACCACTGCACGTCCGGCAAGGACCGCACCGGCTGGATGAGCTACGTGCTGCTGCGCGCGCTGGGCGTGCCGGAGGCGACGGCCGGGAGCGACTACCTGGCCTCGAACACCTTCCGGGGGGCCTACGACGCCCAGGTCCGGGCGGGCCTCAAGCAGTCGGGCCGGATGCAGAACCCCGACCTGCTGATCCCTCTCCAGGAGGTCCGCCAGGACTACCTGGACGCGGCGACCGCGCAGCTGGCGGCCGACTACGGCGGCTTCTACGGCTACCTGACGGACGGCCTGGGCCTGGACCTGCGGACGCTGGCGAAGCTCCAGGCCAAGATGGTCCGCTAGGCCGTGTTTTGGATCGGGGTTCCGGTCCACGCCCCGCGCCGTGATGATCATGGCGTGGGGCGAGGGACCTCTCTGATGAACAGTGGTCGGTGCTGCAGTCGTTGCTGGTCACAGCTGCTCAGCGGGGTGACAGCCCGCAATTCGAGCCGGTCCTCGAAGCGATCCGGGTACCCAAGCCGGGTGGTGGCCATCCCAGGCACAAACCACTACGGGTGCGTGGTGACAAGGCGTACTCTTCGCGCGCCAACCGTGCCTACCTGCGCAGACGCGGGATCGGCTGCACCATCGCCGAGCCGGCTGACCAGGTCCGCAACCGCAAGCGCCGCGGTCGTGCAGGGGGCCGGCCGCCGGCCTTCGACCGGGAGGACTACAAGGCCCGCCACGCGGTCGAGTGCGGGATCAGCCGGCTCAAGCAGCACCGGGCGGTGGCGACTCGATACGTCAAGCTCGCGCCTAGCTCGCGCCCGCCGCCTTCCATGTGTTCACGGTGGCGATCAGGGCGGGTTCGGGAGTAACAACGGAGTCCCGTGCCGAGCCAGGTCAGGCCACGGCGGGTAGTTCGGTGCGGGTGCGCTGGATGAGGTCGGCCACCTCAGGGTGGTTCTTCCAGGGGGCGAGGGCGCGGGTGACGTCGTGGAGGTAGCTGTGGGCTCGGCTGGAGTGGACGTTGCTGAGGATGGTCAGGGAGATGTTCGCAGCGGCGAGGCCTGGTTCGAGGTCGCGGGCCTGGAGGTGGCTGTTGGCGAGTACGGCCATGCGGATGCCGGTGGCGCGTGTGAAGCGGTCCGCTGGCATGGGCTGGGCGAGCTTGCTCCAGGCGAAGGCCCCTGCGGGGTCGGCGAGGTCGCGGTGCACTTCGGTGGCGTCCGTGGCGAGCCGGACGTGGGTCATGTAGGCGAGCCGTTCAGGGTCATGGCTGCCGAGGCGGATGGAGTCCAGCAGTTCCTGCGTCCGCCCGAGTGCGGCTTTCGCGGCTCGGTTGTTTGGGTCGCGGGCGAAATCCAACCCCATGGCAGGGGCACCTCCCAGGCGTGACGGTTGCTGCAGAGCTCACGCCACAGCAGCCAGCGCGCCCGTCGCCGGTACGGCACGGACGACGCGAAGGAGCCGGGCGGTGCGTGACGCACCTCCCGGCTCCTTCTGGTGTCGCTGCGGGTCAGACCGCCCGGCGGCGGCCCTGGCCGCCGGTGCCGACGCGGCTGCGCGCGGAGGCCGCGGCCGCGCCGCCGCCGGAGGAACCACCGGAGGTACGGCGGCCCTGACCGGCGGAGCCGGCGGTCGAGCCGGAGCCCTGGCCGCCCTGGCCGCGGCGGGACCGCTCGGAACCGGCGGAGGGGGCCTGCCCGGACGCGCCGGAGCCGGTGCGGGGCCCGCGGCCGCCGGACGCGGGGGCGCCGCCCGTGGCGGAGCCGGTGCGCGGACCGCCGGAGCGGCGGCGCGCGGAGCCCGAGCCGGAGCCGGAGCGCTGCTTCGGCGGGGTCGCGACCGGCACCTCCAGCACCACGGGGATGCCCGAGGGCTCCCGGGCGCCGGTCAGGCGGGACAGCTCCTCGTCGGAGGACTTGATCTGCGCGGTGCGCGGGGTGATCCCGGCGTCCGACATCAGGCGGGTCATGTCGCGCTTCTGGTCGGGCAGGACCAGGGTGACGACGCTGCCGGACTCGCCGGCGCGGGCGGTACGGCCGCCGCGGTGCAGGTAGTCCTTGTGGTCGGTGGGCGGGTCCACGTTGACGACGAGGTCGAGGTCGTCGATGTGGATGCCGCGCGCGGCCACGTTGGTGGCGACCAGCGCGGTGACCTCGCCCGTCTTGAACCAGTCGAGGGTGCGGTTGCGCTGCGGCTGCGAGCGTCCACCGTGCAGGCCGGAGGCGCGGACGCCGTCGGCCAGCAGCTTCTTGACCATGCGGTCCACGCCGCGCTTGGTGTCGACGAACATGATCACCCGGCCGTCGCGTGCGGCTATGCGGGTGGCCACTGCCTTCTTGTCGGTCTCGTCCATGACGTACAGGACGTGGTGCTCCATCGTGCTGACCGCGCCGGCGGACGGGTCGACGGAGAAGGCCACCGGGTCGGTGAGGAACATCTTGACGAGCTTGTCGATGTTCTTGTCGAGGGTCGCCGAGAACAGCATGGTCTGGCCGCCGGGCTCGACCTGCTTGAGCAGGGCGGTGACCTGCGGCATGAAGCCCATGTCGGTCATCTGGTCGGCCTCGTCGAGGACCGTGACGGCGACCTGGGAGAGGTCGGCGTCGCCTCGGTCGATGAGGTCCTTGAGGCGGCCGGGGGTGGCGACGAGCACCTCGGCGCCGCGGCGCAGGGCGCCGGACTGCCGGTTGATCGACATGCCGCCGACGACGGTGGCGATGCGCAGGTTGACGGCCGTGGCGTAGGGGGCCAGGGCGTCGGTGACCTGCTGCGCGAGCTCGCGGGTCGGTACGAGGACCAGCGCGAGCGGCGCCTTCGGCTGCGCGCGGCGGCCGGCGGTGCGGGAGAGCAGGGCCAGGCCGAAGGCCAGCGTCTTGCCGGAGCCGGTGCGGCCGCGGCCGAGCAGGTCACGGCCGACGAGGGAGTTCGGCAGCGTGGCGGCCTGGATGGGGAACGGCTCGGTCACACCCTGGGCGGCGAGGGTCTTCAGCAGCGCCTCGGGCATGCCCATGTCCTCGAACGCGGCCACCGGCGGGAGGGCCGGGGTCAGCGGTTCGGGCATGGTGAATTCTTGCGGCCGGGCAACGGGGGCGGACTTCTGCCGCCCCGCGCCAGCCTTCGGACGTCCCTGGGCCGCACCTCGGCCCCGGGTGGGGCGGCGGCTGGGTCGTGCGGAGCTGGAGCTGGTCATGCGGAAAAAGCCCTCCTGAAACCGGCAGGTGCGAAACAGCGGTCGAAACAGCAGACAAGCCGGGGCCCGCACCTCGCGGCGCGGACCCCGGCATGCTGAAGAACTTAGGCGGGGAGGATGTTCTCCGCCTGGGGGCCCTTCTGGCCCTGCGTGACGTCGAAGGTCACGCGCTGACCCTCGGTGAGCTCACGGAAGCCCTGGGTGGCGATGTTCGAGTAGTGGGCGAAGACGTCCGGGCCGCCACCGTCCTGCTCGATGAAGCCGAAGCCCTTTTCCGAGTTGAACCACTTCACGGTACCGTTAGCCATTTGAATCTCCTGAATAGGCGGCAAGGGCCCCATCCGGAGATTCCGGTAAAAACAATTAAAGCGCCTGTCGGAGCATTCCCGTCAGGCGCACATAAAGTTCATGGGTACCACAACTGCAACGCCTCAAAGCTAGCACACCTCGCCGGGGGAGCGCCTCCGTCGCCGCGGAACCTTCTGGCGACGGCGGGCGGATCTTGGTTCACTGCGCGCATGACAGCGATCAGGGAGCCCTGGGGGCTCAGTGTGCTCGGCGCGGGCAGTGTGACCGCGGAACCCCGTTTCGCCGAGATCGACCTGGCGGTGGACGCCCTCGCGGCGACGCCGAAGGAGTCCTACGCCGAGGCGGCCAGGGTGGTGACGCAGCTGCGCGCCGCCCTGCGGGAGCACGGCATACCGGACGCCGACGTCTCCGGCTCCCGGCTGCGCCTGACGTCGCAGCACTCCGGCTACGGCGTGGACCGGGTCTTCAAGGGGTACGGCTGCGAGGCGACGTACACGGTGCGGACACACACCCTCGACGGGCTCGAAGTGCTGGTCGACGACCTGGTCACCGCGGGCGTGAACCGGGTCGACGACGTGCGCTTCGAGGTGGAGGACAAGCCCGCGATGCGCGACGAGGCGCGGCGGCAGGCCGTCGCGGCCGCCCGCCGCAAGGCCGGGGTCTACGCCGAGGCCTGCGGGGTCCGGCTGGGTGCCGTGATCCACATCCAGGACGTGGACCCGGAATCGGTGGGCGGGCACAGTCACGGGCGGCGTACGGGCGGGGACCCGGAGTACGACGGGGCGCTCGCCCCGGGATCGGTCCGGGTCGAGGCGGCCGTGCTGCTCGGGTTCGCGCTGCTGCCGTAGCGGGGGCGGGCCCGGGCCTCACGGCCCCGGCCCCCCGGTTCCCGGCCCCTGGCGGGCGTCAGAGGCGTTCGATGATGGTGACGTTGGCCTGGCCGCCGCCCTCGCACATGGTCTGGAGGCCGAAGCGGCCGCCCGTGCGCTCCAGTTCGTGCAGGAGGGTGGTCATCAGCTTGACGCCCGTCGCGCCCAGCGGGTGGCCCAGGGCGATGGCGCCGCCGTTGACGTTCACCCGGTCGGGGTCGGCTCCCGTCTCCTTCAGCCAGGCCAGGACCACCGGGGCGAAGGCCTCGTTGATCTCCACCAGGTCGATGTCGGAGAGGGTCAGGCCCGTCTTCTTCAGGGCGTGCGCGGTCGCGGGGATCGGGGCCGACAGCATCCGGATCGGGTCCTCGCCGCGGACGGACAGGTGATGGACGCGGGCCCGGGGGGTGAGGCCGTGTTCGGCGACCGCCCGCTCGGAGGCGATCAGCATCGCCGCCGCCCCGTCGGAGACCTGGGAGGAGACGGCCGCGGTGATGGTGCCGCCCTCGACGACGGGCCGCAGGCCGGCCATCTTCTCCAGGCTGGTGTCCCGGCGCGGGCCCTCGTCCACGCGCACGTCCCCGTAGGCGACGGTCTCGCGCTCGAAGCGGCCCTCGTCGATGGCCCGCAGGGCCCGCCGGTGGGAGCGCAGGGCGAACTCCTCCATGTCGCGCCGGGAGATCCCCCACTTCTCGGCGATCAGCTGCGCCCCGTGGAACTGGTTGACGGGGGCGTCCCCGTAGCGGGCGCGCCAGCCCGCCGATCCCGCGTAGGGGCCCTCGGTGAATCCCAGGGGTTCGGCGGCCTGCCGGGAGGCGAAGGCGATGGGGATCATCGACATGTTCTGGGTGCCGCCCGCGACCACCAGGTCCTGGGTGCCGGACAGGACGCCCTGCGCCGCGAAGTGGACGGCCTGCTGGGAGGAGCCGCACTGGCGGTCGACGGTGACGCCCGGCACCTCCTCGGGCAGTCCGGCCGCCAGCCAGGCGGTGCGCGCGATGTCACCGGCCTGCGGGCCGACGGTGTCGAGGCAGCCGAAGACCACGTCCTCGACGGCGGCCGGGTCGATCCCGGTCCGCTCGACCAGCGCCTTCAGGACGTGGGCGCCGAGGTCGGCGGGGTGCACGGCGGACAGGCCGCCGCCCCTTCGGCCCACGGGGGTGCGTACGGCGTCGACTATGTAGGCCTCGGGCATCGGGACTCCTCCGGTGGTTTACGTGCGTACGGCGATCCCGTCCAGCACCATCGACAGGTACTGGCGGGCGATCTCCTCGGGGCTGTGCTGTCCGCCGGGCCGGTACCAGGAGGCGGCGACCCACACCGTGTCGCGGACGAAGCGGTAGGTGAGGCGGATGTCGAGGTCGGCCCGGAAGACCCGGGCGGCGACCCCGCGCTCCAGCGTGCCGAGCCACGCCTTCTCGAACTTGACCTGCGAGTCGGAGAGGTAGTGGAAGCGGGGCTGGGCGGACAGGGTCCGCGCTTCCTTCTGGTAGATGGCGACGGCGGCACGGTGCCGGTCGATCTCCCGGAAGGACTCGGTGACGAGGGCCTCGATGGTCTCCCTGGGGCCGAGGCCGGCGGCCAGGACGGTGTCGTAGCCCGCCCACAGCTCGTTCAGGAAGGCCGAGAGGATCTCGTCGAGCATCGATTCCTTGGAATCGAAGTGGTAGTAGAGGCTGCCGGCGAGCATCCCGGCGGCGTCGGCGATCTTGCGGACGGTGGTCGCGTTGTAGCCCTGGGCCGCGAAGACCTCGGCTGCGGTGTCGAGGAGTTCGCGTCGGCGCTCGGGTGAGGCCGTCACCTGCGGCTTCTTCTTGTTCGTTGGCACGGGCCCATTCTGCGGCTACGCGTGCTGGCTGCTGACCGAGACCGTCTCGCCCGTCATGTAGGACGAGTATCCGCAGGCCAGGAAGACGATGACGTTGGCGATCTCCCAGGGCTCGGCGTACCGGCCGAAGGCCTCGCGGGCGGTGAGTTCGGTGAGCAGCTCCTCGCTGGTGACCTTCACCAGGTGGGGGTGCATGGCCAGGCTGGGCGCGACCGCGTTGACCCGTACGCCGAAGCCCGCGGCCTCCAGCGCCGCGCAGCGGGTCAGGGCCATCACCCCGGCCTTGGCGGCGGCGTAGTGGGCCTGGCCGGTCTGTGCGCGCCAGCCGATGACGGAGGCGTTGTTGACGACGACCCCGCCGCGGCCGGCGGCCTTGAGGGAGCGCAGGGCGGCGCGGGTGCAGCGGAAGGTGCCGTTCAGGGTGACGTCGAGGACGCGGGACCATTGTTCGTCGGTCATGTCGACGAGGTCGGCGGTGCCGCCGAGCCCGGCGTTGTTGACGATGACGTCGAGGCCGCCGTGGAGCTCCTCGGCGCGGGCGAAGAGGGCCTGGACCTGGTCCTCGTCGGTGACGTCGCAGGGCAGGGAGGAGACGCGGTCCGCGCCGAACTCGGCGGCGAGGGCCTGCTCGGTCTCCTTCAGCCGGCGGGCGTGGGCGTCGCCGATGAGGATGCGGGCGCCCTCCTCCAGGAAGCGGCGGGCGGTGGCGCCGCCGATGCCGGCCCCGGCGGCGGCGGTGATGACGGCGGTGCGGCCCGCCAGCAGGTCGTGGGCGGGGACGTACGCGGGCGCGGTCATGTCCGTGCCTCCTTGGGAAGGCCGAGGATCCGCTCGGCGACGATGGTGCGCTGGATCTCGTCGGAGCCCGCGTAGATCGTGTCGGCGCGGGAGAAGAGGAAGAGCCTCTGCCAGTCGTCGAGGTCGTACGGGTCCCCGTGCGCTCCGGCCGCGAGGAGGGAGGCGGCGCCGCGCACGTCCATGGCGAGTTCGCCGAGGTCGCGGTGCCAGCGGGCCCAGTACAGCTTGGCCAGGGAGGGTGCGGTGCCGGGGCTCAGGGCGGTGGCGCGCATGGTCTCCAGGCCGATCCAGGCGCGGACGAGGCGGTCGCGGACCAGGGGGTCGGCGAGGGCGCCGTTGCGTGCGGCCAGTGCGGCGAGGTTCTCCAGTTCGCGGCGGAAGCCGACCTGCTGGCCGAGGGTGGAGACGCCGCGCTCGTAGCCGAGGGTGGCCATGGCGACGGCCCAGCCGTCGCCGGGTGCGCCGACGACGTGGGCGGCGTCGGTGCGGGCGCCGTCGAAGAAGACCTCGTTGAACTCGGAGGTGCCGGTGAGCTGGACGATGGGCCGGATCTCGATTCCGGGCCGGTCCAGGGGGACCAGGAGGTAGGACAGGCCGGCGTGGCGCCGGGAGCCGGGGGTGGTGCGGGCGAGGACGAAGCACCACTGGGACTCGTGGGCGAGGGAGGTCCAGATCTTCTGGCCGTCCACCACCCACTCCCCCTCGTGCAGCCGGGCGCGGGTGCGGACGCCTGCGAGGTCGGAGCCGGCGTCGGGCTCGCTGTAGCCCTGGCACCACAGCTCGCGCACCTCCCGGATGGCCGGGAGGAAACGGGCCTTCTGCTCCTCGGTGCCGTGGGCGATGAGGGTGGGGCCGAGGAGCTGTTCGCCGATGTGGCCCACGCGGGCGGGGGCGTCGGCGAGGGCGTACTCCTCGTGGAAGGCGATCTGCTCCTCGGTGCTCGCGCCGCGGCCCCCGTAGCGCTCGGGCCAGCCGAGGCAGGTCCAGCCGTGGGCGGCCATGTGGCGTTCCCAGGCGAGGCGTTCGGCGAACGCCTCGTGTTCGCGGCCCGGTCCGCCGCGGCCCTTGAGGGCGGCGAACTCACCGGTGAGGTGGGCCCGTAGCCAACTCCGAACCCCGGTGCGGAACTCCTCGACGCTGCTCATGGCCGTACGTTAACCTACCAAACACTTGTTAGGGAAGGATGTCCGCATGCCCGACGCCACCGACGCCACACCGGTGCTGTACGAGCGGCGCGGCCCCGTCGCGTACGTGACGATGAACCGCCCCCGCTACCGCAACGCGCAGAACAGCGCGATGACCTACGCCCTGGACGACGCCTTCTACCGGGCCTCCGACGACCCGGGGGTGAAGGTGGTGGTGCTGGCCGGGGCCGGGGAACACTTCTCCGCGGGCCACGACATCGGCACCCCGCAGCGCGACGCGCACCTGCCCTTCGAACGGCGGGCCGGCCTGTGGTGGGACCACTCGGCCCGGCCGGGCGCCGAGTCCCGCTTCGCCCGGGAGTCGGAGGTCTACCTGGGGATGTGCCGGCGCTGGCGGGAACTGCCCAAGCCGGTGATCGCCTCCGTGCGGGGGGCCTGCGTGGCGGGCGGCCTGATGCTGGCCTGGGTGTGCGACCTGATCGTGGCGAGCGAGGACGCCTTCTTCGCGGATCCGGTGGTGCGGATGGGCATCCCCGGGGTCGAGTACTTCGCGCACCCGTGGGCGATGCCCCCGCGGATCGCGAAGGAGTTCCTCTACACCGGCGACCGGATGCCCGCCCGGCGGGCGTACGAGGTCGGGATGGTCAACCGGGTCGTGGCCCCGGCCGAACTGGCCGCCGAGACCGCCCGGCTGGCCCTGCGGATCGCCGAGATGCCCCCCTTCGGGCTGGCCCTGACCAAACGGGCCGTCAACCAGGCCGAGGACCTCCAGGGGATGCACGGCGGCATGGACTCGGTCTTCGGACTGCACCACCTGGCGCACGCCCACAACGCCGAGACGGCGGCGGACTCGCTCGGCGGCATGGACGTGGCCGCCATGAAGGAGGCGAACGGCTGATGGACCTGACCGAGACGGCGGAGGTGGCGGCCTTCCGGGCCGAGGCGCGGGCCTGGCTGACCGCACACGTACCGCGGCGGCCCCTCCCCTCGCTGGAGACCGCGCAGGGCTTCGAGGCCCACCGGGAGTGGGAGGCGCGGATGGCCGCGGACCGCTGGTCGGTGGTGTCCTGGCCCGAGGAGTACGGCGGCCGGGGCGTGGACCTCGAACGGTGGCTGGTCTTCGAGGAGGAGTACTGGGCGGCGGGCGCGCCGGGCCGGGTCTCGCAGAACGGCATCAACCTCCTCGCCCCGACCCTCTTCGACCACGCGAGCCCCGCCCAGCGGGCCCGGGTGCTGCCCTCCATGGCGAGCGGCGAGGTGATCTGGGCGCAGGCCTGGTCCGAGCCGGAGTCGGGCTCCGACCTGGCCTCGCTGAGGTCCCGGGCCGAGCGCACGGAGGGCGGCTGGCTGCTGTCGGGGCAGAAGACCTGGTCCTCGCGGGCCGCGTTCGCGGACCGGGCCTTCGGCATCTTCCGCACGGATCCCGGTGCGGACCGGCCCCACCGGGGGCTCACGTACCTGATGTTCGGCCTGCGGGAGCCGGGGGTGACGGTGCGGCCCATCGGCCGGCTCGACGGCAAGCCCGCCTTCGCCGAACTCTTCCTCGACCGGGTCTTCGTACCCGACGAGGACGTGATCGGGGAGCCGGGCCAGGGCTGGCGGATCGCGATGGCGACGACGGGCAACGAGCGCGGGCTGACCCTGCGCTCCCCAGGCCGGTTCCTGGCCGCCGCCGACCGGCTCCTGGCCCTGTGGCGGGAGCGGGGCGACCCGGCGGACACGGCCCTGCGCGACCGGGTCGCGGACGCGGTGGTCGGCGCGCGCGCCTACGAGCTGTTCACCCGGGCCGGCGCCTCCCGCTTCGCGGCGGGCACCGCGATCGGCGCCGAGTCCAGCCTGAACAAGGTGTTCTGGTCCGAGTACGACATGGCCCTGCACGAGACGGCCCTGGACCTGCTGGGCCCGGAGGCCGAGCTGGCGGACGGCGAGTGGGCCGAGCCGTGGGTCTTCTCCCTGGCCGGGCCGATCTACGCGGGCACCAACGAGATCCAGCGCGACATCATCGCCGAGCGGCTGCTCGGCCTCCCGAAGGGCCGCCGCTGATGCGATTCCTGCCGACCCCCGAACAGGACGACTTCACCCGTACGCTGCGCTCCCTGCTCGGCGCCGCCGAGGTGCCCGCGGCCGTACGGGCCTGGGCCGCCGGGGACCACGGACGGGGGCTCGCCCTGTGGTCGCGGCTCGCGGACACGGGGCTGTTCGCGCTGGCCGTGCCGGAGGCGTACGAGGGGCTGGGCCCGCTCCCGGTGGAACTGGCCCTCGGCTTCGTGGAGCTGGGCCGGGCCGGCGTCCCGGGGCCGGCCGTGGAGAGCGCGGCGGTCTCGGCGCTGCTGGCCCGCCTGGGGGACGAGGCACTGGCGAAACGCTTCCTCCCGGGGCTGGCGGCGGGTACGGCCCCGGCCACGCTGACCCTGCCGGGCGGCTCCCCGTACGCCCTGGACGCGGACGCGGCCACCTGGCACTTCACCGTCTCGGCGGCGGGGGAACTGCGCCTGGCCCCGGCCGGTACCACCGTCGCCCCGCTGGCCTCCCTCGACCCGGCCCGCAGGCTCGGGGCCCCGGCGGACGGCGGGGAACTCCTCGCGGCGGGCCCGGCCGTCACGGCCGCCGCGGAGGCGGCCCTGCGGTGGGCGCGGCTGCTGACGGCGGCCCAGTGCCTGGGCGTCGGCGAGGCTCTGCTCGGGCGGACCGTCGAATACGTGAAGCAGCGCACCCAGTTCGGGACGCCGATCGGCTCCTTCCAGGCGGTCAGGCACCGGCTGGCGGACACCCTGCTGGGCCTGGAGTTCACCCGGCCGCTGCTGTGGGCGGCGGCGCTGTCCCTGGAGCCGGGCGAGGTCGCGGCGGCGAAGCTCACCGCGGGCGGGGCGGCGTACGCGGCCGCGCTGACCGCGCTGCAGCTGCACGGGGCCGTCGGCTACACCGAGGAGCTGGACCTGTCGCTGTGGCTGCGCAAGGCCCGGCCGCTGCGGGACGCCTGGGGCACGCCCGCCCAGTGCCGGGCGCAGGTGCTTCAGTCCCGGGAGCGGTAGTACGTCACCACCACGGTGTTCACCAGCACCAGGCCGGCGAACCACGCGGCCTGCGTGCGCATCCCCAGCCCGAGGAGGGCGAGGGCCGCGGACCCGAACACGACGGCCTTCACCGCGAGTACGGCCGGCAGCGGGACCCGGTAGCGGGCGCGCGGCGCGGCGAAGGCCCCCCACAGGGCGGCCGCGGCGCCCGCCACCACCGCCCCGATCAGCGCGCCGACGACGAGGCGGCCGCCCCAGTCGTAGCCCCAGATGGCGAGCGCGAGGAGGGCGGCGACCTCCAGGACGAACGCGAGGAGTTCGTTGGCATGCCGGAACGCGCGGTGGGCCGCGGAGGCTGCCGTCATCACGGGTTCCGGGCGAGGTGCAGGGCGACGGTGTAGGGCTCCTCCACCGTCCCGTCCGGGAAGAGCCCCTCCAGCCGGGCGCGCTCGGCGTCCATGAACGCGCGGGTGCCCGCCTCGCCGAGCAGCAGGAAGGCCGAGTGGCTGGAGAGGTTGGCGAGGTGGGCGTCGAGGGGGATCCGGCGCGACCAGGCGACGGTGCGGGTGGCGAATCCGGAGCCGATGCCCTGCGGGAGGGTACGGAACCGGGTGTCGCCGTCCGCCTCGAAGAACGCGCGGATCCGCGCGCCCTGTTCGGCGACCCAGGGGACGGACTCGTCTGTGTCGTTCCACCAGATGGCGAGCGCGCCGCCGGGCCGCAGGACGCGGCGGGCCTCCGGGACGGCGCGGGCGGGGTCGGTCCAGTGCCAGGCCTGGGCGTACGTGACGAGGTCGAAGGCGCCGGTGGACAGGGGCAGTCGGTCCCCGTCGCCGCGGACGACCGGGATGCCCGGGTGCGCCCGCCGGAACTCCGCGGCCATCCCGTCCCCGGGCTCGACGGCGACCACCTCGGCCCCGCGCCGGCGCATCGGTCCGGTCCCGAGGCCGGTCCCGGCCCCCACGTCGGCCACCCGGGCCCCGGCGAGCGGCCGGCCGGACAGCTCCTCGACGGCGTCGTACAGCGCTTCGGGATACCCGGGGCGATGGGCCGCGTAGAGCGCGGCGGCCGCGTCGAAGGAACGGGCGCGTGTCGTCATGCGCCCATTGTTTGCGATCCCCCTCCCCCTGACCAGCCCTTTCCTCCCGCCCGCGAGCAGCCGGAGCCCGTGCGGGGTTCCGGTTCCCGGGTACGGATCAGGGGTCTTTCCATGACGGATCGGGTGATGCACGATTTTCCCGACTTTGTAATCACATTGCCCGTCGTTTACGGTGTCGGAGGCGCGGGACGAACCGCGTCCGGATTCGCGGGAGGTGATCAGCGTGCCTATTGGCAGTAGTCCCATGGCGTATACGCCACCGATCCCGCTCGACGCGCTGCGCTAGTCGCGCCTCTTTATCTCCATCCGACTTATCCCGATCCGACACCGCATCGGCGCGCCTCGGCACGCCCGCCGGTGTCCGGGGTGCGCGGGTCGATATGCGCCGCGTCCCCCGAATTTCTCAGCGAACACATTCACCAGACGTCTACCGCCGAATCACGTCCGCGATCCGCCGGATCATGACGGGCGCGCACCGAGTGCCGTCCGGGACGTGCCGTGACGGAAGGAATGCCATGACCAACATGACGCCGACAACCCCCGACAACACCCTCATGCCGGCCGAAACGGTGGAGGAGCACGCCCAGAAGGTGGATCTGCTCCGCGAGATCAACAGGGAGATCCGCGGGCTGAACCAGGAAATGGAAGACATCCGGGAAATCACCGAGGACCAGCTGAAGGTCACCGTGGAAACCCGGAGGGTGAGCGCCTGGACGGCGATAGCCGTCGTACCCGGCGCCCTGGCGTCGCTCTACGGCTCCAATTTCGAGCACATGCCCGAGCTGCAGTTCAAGTACGGCTGGCCGATTTTCCTCGCCGCGCTGGCGTCCACCGCACTGGCCACCTACTTCGCGGTCAAGCGCAAGGGCTGGCTGTAGGCGGCCCGCCGCCGACCGAAGGAAGGGCAATCACATGTCGGACCATTCCATGCGCCACGGCCCGGCCGGGCTCACGCCGAAAGACCTCGACGCGTACTCGAACGAAGAACTGCGCGAATTCCTCCAGGGAGTCCGCCGGTACCGGAAGGAATTGGTACTGCTCCACCGGAAGTCGGTGGATCTCTACGAGGGGAGCAGGGTCGCCCGGAAGGTGAGCTCGTGGCTCGTGGTGTTCATGATCCCCACGCTGCTGGGCGGCATCTACTCGGCCAACTTCCACCAGCCCGAGACCGCGCTCGTCTGGGCCTGGCCCGCCTTCCTCGCCGCGGTCGCGGGCTCGGGGATCGCCATCTTCACCCACCTGCGGCGCAGGGGCTGCATCTAGCGGAAGCAAGGATCCATGACCCGCAACACAGGGCGGGGCGGCGCGGGGGGCCGCCCCCGCCCCCGCCGCACCGCACGCATCGCCGTCCCCTCGCTCCTCCTCGCCGTGGCCCTGCTCTTCCCGCGGCTGCTGCCCAACAGACCGGGCAACCTCGGCAGTCTGGCCGAGACGGCCCTGCCGTGGTTCGCCGTCGCGATAGCGGTCCTCCTCCTGTGGGCGGCGGCGCGTGGCACACGGGCGGGGATGGCGGCGGCCCTGGTGCCCCTCGCGGCCTGGTGCTACCTCTTCGTCCCCACCCTGACGGCGCCGCCCCGCGCGGGGCTCGGCGACTTCAAGGCCCTGTCCTTCAACGTCGGCGGGGCCCGCACCACCCCCGAGGCCGTCGCCCGGGAGGTGATCGCCACCGGCGCCGATCTCGTCGCCCTGGAGAAGGTCCCCCTGGGGGCCGTCCCCGCGTACGAGAAGGCACTCGCCGCGGCGTACCCCCACCACACCACCCGCAACACCCTCGGCCTGTGGTCACGCCACCCGCTGCGCGAGGTGGAGGCACTGGATCTGGGCGGCCCCTGGCCACACGCGATCCGGGCCGTCGCCGGCACCCCCGGCGGGGACACCGCCGTCTACACGGTGCGCCTGCCCTCCGTACGGGTCCGGGCGGCCGAGGGCTTCGCCATCGGGCCCCGCGACGCGGCCGCTGCCCATTTGGCCGACCGCATCGCCAGGGATCCGGCCCCCCGCATGATGCTGCTCGGCGACCTCAACGGCAGCCTGGACGACCGGGGCCTGGCCCCGCTCACCCGGCAGCTGGAGCCCGCACAGGAACACGCGGGCAAGGGCTTCGGGTTCACCTGGCCCGCCCCCTTCCCCGTGGTCCGGATCGACCACGTGCTCCTGCGCGGCCTGGAGGCCACCACCGCCAGCGTCCTGCCCGACCTGGGCAGCGACCACCGGCCCGTCCTCACCGAGGTGAGACGCACGGCCTGACGGGGGTCCGCCCCACGCGGGCCGGTCCGTCGCCGTCGGGGGCCATACGCTCCCGCCGGACTCGTGGACCGGATCCGGCGGACGTACCGTGGACGGGAAGAAGCGACGCGGACGTCCGGCCGCTTCCACGACGGGGCCGCCGCTCACCGGGGATCCTCCCGACGGCCGCCCGTCGTGTCCGTGGCGCCCGCCCCCGGCGGAACCGGACCGGGCGGCGCCGCCGCCCCTCACCGTCCCCGGCGCACCGAGCCCTCGCGCACCTCACGGAGTCCCGGGGGCTCCTCGCCGACCCCTTCCGATGGAGGGCCCTTCCCATGCGGACCACCACACGAATACGCCGTCTCTGCGCCGCCGCCTGCGCGGCTCCCCTGCTGGTACTCGCCGGAGCCGCCGCCGGAGCCGCGACCGCCGCCGCCCCCGCCGCCGTGACCGCCACACCGGGCGAGATCCTGCAGCTGGTCAACGCCGAGCGCGCCAAGGCCGGCTGCCCCGCCCTGAAGGAGAACGCGCAACTCGCCAAGGCCGCCCAGACCTTCGCGGACGACGCCGCCAAGAACAACCTGACCTCCCACACCGGTTCCGACGGCTCCTCCGCCCAACAGCGGATCAAGGACGCGGGCTACGAGGCGCGCATGTACGGGGAGAACATGTTCAACGGCAGCACCGACGCCGAGGCCGCCGTGGACTGGTGGACGGGCAGCGCGAGCCACCACGCCACCATGATCAACTGCGCGTTCGTCGACACCGGTGTCGGCGTCAGCGGCAATTACGCGGTGCAGGTCTTCGCGACGCCGTCCTGACGCCGTTCCCGCCCTGCGCCGCGGACGGCCTATCCGCGGCGCAGGGAGAGGCGCATGAGGGTGGCCGTCTGGAAGAGGAGGAGGACGGCGGTGGCCGCCCGGGCGGCCCACCGGTCGGGCCCGGCCCCCGGCCCTTCGTACGCCGCCCAGGCCGCCGCACCCGCCAGGGCCACGCCCACCGCCACGGCGGCGACGAGGAAGCGTCCAGCGAACTCCGCCGACGTGCCCTGGGGGACGGCGGAGCCGAGGACGAACACCCCGAGCAGGACCGGGATCCAGGGTGCTCCGGAGTCGCGCAGCAGGAAGGCGGCGCCCGCCTCCACGGCGAGGAGCAGGCAGGCGCGCAGGAGGAAGCCAGGCATGGACACATCATGCCGGGGAATCCGGTGCGCGCCCGCCCCCGGCCCGCATGGGATCCACCGCAAGGGCGGGGTCGTGGTACAGAGGTCGTTGCACCCCCCTGCAAGGGGGAACACGCCGGTTCGAATCCGGCCGCCCCGCCCCCTCTTCCCTCTACGGCGTCGCCGCCAGCCAGGCCGCCGCGCCCGCGAGCGCCGCCCGTCCGGCCGGCAGCGGCAGGCCCAGGAAGCCGTGGAAGACCCCCGGGTAGAGGCGGACCTCGCAGTCGGCCCCCGCCTCCCCCAGCCGGCGGGCGTACGCCAGCCCCTCGTCCCGCAGCAGGTCGCAGTCGGCGAGGAGGACCAGCGTGCGCGGCAGTGCGGCCAGCGCCTCCCGGCCGGCCCGCAGCGGCGAGACGTGCGGGTGCGCGGGATCGCCCCCGTACCGGCCCCAGTACCAGGCCATGTGCGCGGCGGTGTGGAAGTGGTCCCGGCCGTACGTGGTCACCGACGCGGAGCCCATCGAGGCGTCCAGCGGCGGGTACGCCAGCAGTTGCCCGGCTGCCAGTCCGGGTGCGCGCAGCGCGGTGACGGCGGCCAGGTTGCCGCCGCTGGAGTCCCCCGCGACCACCACCCGCCCCGGGTCGCAGCCCAGCGCCCCGGCTTCGGCCCGCGCCCACAGCAGGACGGTGAGGGCGTCGTCGCAGGCGGCGGGCCAGGGGTGTTCGGGGGCCAGCCGGTAGTCGGCGGAGACGACCACCGCCCCGGAGGCGGCGGCCAGCTTCCGGCAGAGGGCGTCGTGCGTGTCCAGCCCGCACATCACCCAGCCGCCGCCGTGGAAGTACACGGCGAGCGGCCGGCCGGCGGCTCCCGGCGCGGGGTCGTAGATCCGCACCGGGACCCCGCCCGCGTCGGCGTCGCGCACCGAGGCGACCTCGGGTCCGGGCGGGCCGGGCACGGCCGCCGCCCGCAGGGCGTTCACGTCCCCGGGTCCGGGGAAGGCCGCCGCCATCGCGTCGCACAGCCCCCGCGCGGCGGGGGAGAGTCGCCCGCTCATCCGGCCGTCATCCCCCCGTCGACCGCGAACTCGGTTCCCGTCACGTACGAGGAGGCGTCCGAGCACAGGAACAGCACCAGCTCCCCGACCTCCCGGGGCCGCCCCATCCGGCCCAGCGGCACGTGCGACCAGTCCCTTCCGGCGACCGCATCGGCCACCATCGGGGTGTCGATGGCCCCCGGGTGGACGGAGTTGACCCGGATCCCGTCCCCGGCCAGGTCGAGCGCGGCGGACCGGGTCAGCCCGCGCAGGGCGAACTTGGTGGACCCGTAGGCCGCGTTGCCCGGTATGCCGACCAGGCCCGCCGTGGAGGAGATGTTGACGATCGAGCCGCCGCCGGCCGCCCGCAGCACGGGCGCGACGGCCTGGATGCCGAGGAAGGGCCCGAGCAGGTTGACCCGCAGCAGTTCCTCGAAGCCCTGCGCGCTCTGCTCCTCCACGTGCGCGGTGCGCCACAGGGCGGCGTTGTTGACGAGCGCCGAGACGGTCCCGAAGGCGGCCACGGCCTCCCGCACCACCCGCGCCCAACCGTCCGCGTCGGCCACGTCGTGCCGTACGGGGAGCGCGCGGTCCCCCAGCGCGGCGGCGACCGCCCGTACCTCCTCCTCGCGGACGTCGGTGACGACGACCCGCGCTCCGGCCTCCGCGCACAGCCGGGCCTCCTCGGCGCCCTGGCCGCGCCCGGCGCCGGTGATCACGACGACCTTCCCGTCGAGGGAGATCACGGCTCAGCCCTCCAGTTCCAGGGCGCGGAAGTGCGGTATGACCTTCTCGCCCCACTGGCGGATGGTCTCCATGCAGGCCTCCTGCGGGACGGTGCCCATCTGGATCAGGCACATGACCTCGTCGACGCCGATCTCGCGCAGCTGCTCGACGTAGGCGATGGCCGTCCCGGCGCTGCCGTAGGCGTGGTCGGCGTTGTAGGTGCCGGTGTCGACCGGGCGGGCGGGGATGTTCGCCTCGTGCAGCCGGGCGACGAGCTCCTCGCGGCCCCGGTCGAGGGCGCCCACGTGGTCCTCGTCCTCGGCGTAGCCCGTCGGGGCGGGCGCGTTGCCGTACCAGTGGGCGATGGACTCGGCGAAGAAGCGCTGCCCGCGCGTGCCCAGGCGCAGCGCGCGCTCGGCGTCGTCGAGGACGATCGTGGGGCAGAGGGCGGAAAGGTGGTCGTTGACCCGGTCCGAGACGAGGCGCTCGCCGGTGCGGGTGGCGATGGCCTCGTCGTAGACCTTGCGCATGGCGCGGACGTCATCGGCGCCGGCGAAGCCCATCACCAGCGCTCCGATGCCCAGTTCGGCGGCGAGCTTGAGGGTGTCGTGCTTGGAGCAGGCCATGAACAGGGGCGGGTGCGGGTCCTGCACCGGGCGGGGCAGGACCGCGCCGGGGCCGATGTCGAGCGACCCGTGCCATTCGAACTCCGGCTCCCGCCAGGCGGCGGAGAAGATCCGCAGCGCCTCCTCCATCTGCGGATAGGTGTCCTCGGGGTTCACCCCGTACATGGACATCTCCTGGCGGGTGGCCCCTCGCCCGGCGCCGATGTCGACGCGGCCGCCGGAGAGCACGTCGAGCATGGCGGCCCGCTCGGCGACGCGCACCGGGTGCTGGTAGGCGAAGGGCATGGTGACCACGCCGTGGCCGATACGGATCTTCCGCGTCCGGGCGGCGACCCAGGTCAGGAAGATCTCGGAGGCACTCATGTGCGCGTACCGGGTCAGGGAGTGGTGTTCCACGGCCCAGATCCGGTCGAAGCCCATCTCCTCGGCGAACACGGCCTGTTCGACGCAGTCGTGGATGACCTGGCGTTCGCGTTCGGGGGTGGGGTCGACGAGCTGCGCCTCGAAGATCATCGAGAACTTCACGGTGCGGTCCCTCCATCCAGCTGTGGGGCGGGTACGGGCAGGTATTTCTATTAGGAATACTTCTAGCAGTCATACCGTGCAGGGGGAAGGGCATCGCGGGGACCGGCCATAGACTGCGCTGCGTGGCAGACGAGACGAACGCGCGCACGCTCCCGGCGACCAGCTGGGCGGTGCTCGGCCTGCTCTCCTTCGGTGAGGAGCTGTCGGGCTACGACCTGAAGAAGTGGTCGGACTGGTCGCTGCGCTTCTTCTACTGGAGCCCGTCCTTCAGCCAGATCTACAGCGAGCTCAAGCGGCTGGAGAAAGCCGGCTACGCCTCCTCGCGGATGGTCGCCCAGGACACCGGCACCCGCGACAAGCGCGTGTACCGGATCACCGACGAGGGCATGGCCGCCGTACGGGAATGGGCGCGCGAGGCGCCGGTCGACCCCCCGGTCCTCAAGCACGGGCCGATGCTGCGGCTGTGGCTGGGCCACCTGCTGGAGCCGGAGCAGATGCGTGACGTCCTGCTCCAGCACCAGGAGTTCGCGGAACGGATGCGCCGCCGCGCGGTGGCGGACGTGGAGGGCGCCCAGGACGAGGCCGCATGGGCCTACCCCACGCTCACCCTCAAGTGGGCGGAGCGGTACTACGCCTCCGAGCGCGACCTGGCCGCCGCCATGCTCGCGGACATCGAGGCGCTCGCCCCGGCCCCGGCACCGGAGTCCGGCACCCGCCCGTAGGCGCGCCGGAAGTAGAGCAGCGGCGCGCCGTCACGGTGCACCGCCGCGGCGGTGACGCGGCCGAGCGCGATGGCGTGGTCGCCGCCGTCCAGCACGTCCTCCAGGACGCACTCGACGGTGGCGAGCACCCCGTCGAGCAGCGGCGCCCCGGCCGCGCCCGCGCGCCAGGGGACGCCGGCGAACTTGTCGCCGCCCGTCACGGCGAAGCGGCGGCACAGCTCCAGCTGGTCGGCCGCCAGGACGTTGACGGCGAAGGCGCCCGCGGCCCGGATCCCCGGCCAGGTGGTGGAGGTGCGGGCCGGACAGAAGCAGACCAGCGGCGGGTCCAGGGAGACGGAAGAGAAGGACTGCACGGCCATCCCGACGGGGCGGCCGTCGCTCCCGCGCGCCGTGATGACGGCGACGCCGGTGCAGAAGCCCGACAGGACCGACTTCAGGTCGGCGGGGGCAGGGGTGTGGGTCGACACGGGAAACCTCCGGGGAAGTTATTCCTACTAGGTATATGCCTAACCGAAACAGCTGTGATTGGATACCGCCCACGCTCGCTCGTCAAGTAGGGAGGGTTCGTGACCAGCCCCCGCCAGACCCCGCAAGTGCCCCCGCCCCGGCCGCCGTTGGCTCCCCCACCGGCGCCGCCCGCCACCCTCGCCCTGCTCCCCGCGTACGCCGCCGCCGCGTACGGCGACCGTGAGGCGCTCGCCGACGGAGAGGTCCGCTGGACCTTCGCCGAACTGGCCGCCGAGATCGCCTCCTCCGCCCGCGCCGCCATCGCCCACGGCATCCGCCCCGGCGACCGGGTGGCCCTCTGGGCCCCGAACGGCCACCGGTGGGTCACCGCCGCCCTGGGCGCGGTCGGCGCGGGCGCCGTGCTCGTCCCGGTCAACACCCGCTACAAGCCCGCCGAGGCCGCCGACGTCATCCGCCGCAGCGGAGCCCGCGTGCTGTTCACCGAGCGCGGCTTCCTCGGCACCGACTACGCCCGCGACCTGCACGCCTCCGGAGAGGACCTCGGAGCCCTGGCCTCCACCGTGATCCTGCGCGGCGGACACGGGGAGGAGTCCTGGGAGGCGTACCTGAGCGCCGGACGGTCCGTGTCCGAGGCGGAGCGCGCCGACCGCGCCGACCGCGTCCGCCCCGACGACATCTGCGACGTCCTCTACACCTCCGGCACCACGGGCCGCTCCAAGGGGGTCACGAGCACCCACGCCCGGACCCTGCGGCTCTACGCCTCCTGGTCGGAGCTGGTCACCCTGCGCCCGGGCGACCGGTACCTGCTGGTCAACCCGTTCTTCCACACCTTCGGCTACAAGGCCGGCGTGCTCGCCTGCCTGCTGCGCGGGGTCACGATGCTCCCCGAGGCCCGGTACGACACGGACCGCATCCTGCGGCGCATGGCCGAGGAACGGGTCACCTGCCTGATGGGGCCGCCCACCGTCTTCCACGGCCTGCTGCGCCACCCGGACCGCGGCGCCCACGACCTCTCCGCGCTGCGGCTGGCCGGCACCGGCGCCGCCTCCGTACCCGCCTCCCTCGTCGAGGAGATCCGCGGCGGACTGGGCGCGCCCGACGTGTTCACCGCCTACGGACTGACCGAGTGCGGCGGGGTCGTCTCCGTCTGCCCCACCGACGCCGACGCCGACACGCTCGCCCGCACCGTCGGCCCGCCCCTGCCCGGCACCGAGGTGCGGATCACCGGCCCGCTGGGCGCGGTGCTGCCCGCCGGGGAACCCGGCGAGGTGCAGGTCCGCGGCTACCACGTCACCCCCGGCTACCTGGACGACCCGGCGGCCACCGCCGACGCGATCCTGCCCGGCGGCTGGCTGCGCACCGGGGACGTCGGCGTGCTGGACGGCCGCGGCTACCTCGCCATCACCGACCGGCTCAAGGACATGTACGTGGTCGGCGGGTTCAACGCCTACCCGGCGGAGGTCGAGAACGTGCTGGTGACCCACCCCGCGGTGGTGGACGCCGCCGTGGTCGGGGCCCCCGACGAACGGCTCGGCGAGGTGGGCGTCGCCTACCTGGTCACCAGCGCCCCGGTCACCGCCGGGGAACTGACCGCCTGGGCCCGGGAGCGGCTGGCCAACTTCAAGGTGCCCCGGCGGTTCACGGTGGTCGGGGAACTCCCGCGCAACGCGGGCGGCAAGCTGCTGAAGGAACGGCTGCGCCGCGCGGCCCGGGGGGAGTCGGCATGAGCGGCGGCCCGGACCTGGGGACCACCCCGGAACAGGACGAACTGCGCGACGCCGTCAGGGCGGTGCTCGCCCGGCACCCCGGCCACGCGGCCTGGGGCCCGCTGACGGAGCAGGTGGGCGTGGCCGCGCTGGCGGTCCCCCCGGAGTACGGCGGGCTGGGCTGCGGGCCCGCCGAGACCGGGGTGGTGATGGCGGAGCTGGGCCGGGCGCTGAGCCCCGTGCCGTACCTGGGCTCGGCGGTGCTGACCGTGCAGGTGCTGCTCGCGTCCGGGGACCGGGAGGCCTGCGCGCGGCACCTGCCGGGGCTGGCGGACGGGTCGGCGGTGGGGGCGCTCGCCTGGGCGGAGGGCCCGGACGACGGCTCCGGGACCGCGGCCGGGACCGGGAGGGGCGGGTGGGAGGACGGGGACCTCGTCACCCGGGCCGAGCCCGCCGGATCCGGCTGGCTGCTCACCGGCACCAAGCGCTACGTCCTGGCCGGCCCCGGGCGGCCCGGCCCGCTGCTGGCCTTCGCCCGGTCCCGGAACACCGGCCGCCTCGGCCTGTTCGAACTCGACGGCCCGCCGGATGGGTTCGCCGTACGGTCCACCATGGACCCGACCCGCCCGCTGGCCGTCCTGTCCCTCGACCGGACGCCGGCCCGGCTGCTCTCCCCCGACGGCGGGGCCGTCCTCGCCCGGGTCCGTGACCTGGCCTGCACCGCGCTCGCCGCCGAACAGGCTGGGGCCGCCGGACGGGCCCTGGAGGTGACGGTCCGCCACGCGAAGGAACGTACCCAGTTCGGCCGCCCCATCGGCTCCTTCCAGGCCGTCAAGCACCGGCTCGCCGACCTGTACACCGCCGTGCAGACGGCCCGCGCGCTCGCCCGCGCCGCGGCCGCCTCCGACGCCGCGCCGCAGCTGGCCGCCGCCGCCAAGTCGGCCTGCTCCGAGGCGTACGCGTACGTCGCGGGCGAGATGATCCAGCTGCACGGCGGGATCGGCATCACCTGGGAGCACGAGGCGCACACCTTCTTCAAACGCGCCCACGGCTCGGCGCAGCTCTTCGGCCCGCCCGCCGCCCACCGGGAACGGCTGGCCGCACACCTGGGGTACGCCCCGGCCCGCTGACGTACCCTCGGGCCCATGACGGGCAGCGCCATGGACCTCCGCGCGGTGGAAGCAGCCGCTCCGGCACTCGTGAACCTCTACAAGAGCGCCGGGGTGTCGCTGCGCAAGAACGGACTGGACGGCGGCCGGGCCGCCGTCTACCTGGTGCTGGACTACTCCGGATCGATGCGCCCCTACTACGCGGACGGCACCGTGCAGGCCCTCGCCGACCGGGTGCTGGGCCTGTCCGCGCACCTCGACGCCGACGGCCGGATCCCGGTCGTCTTCTTCTCCACCGAGGTGCACGCGGTGGAGGAGGTCCGCCTCGGCGGGCACGAGGGGCGGGTCACCGCCATAGCCGCCGGCCTCGGCCACATGGGGAAGACCTCGTACGACGCGGCCATGGACGCGGTCATCGACCACTACCAGGACTCGGGAACGCAGGAACCGGCGCTGGTCGTCTTCCAGACCGACGGCGGCCCCCTCAGCAAGCCCGCCGCGGAGCGGTACCTATGCAAGGCCGCCCGGCTGCCGCTGTTCTGGCAGTTCGTCGGCTTCGGGAACACCCGCAGCAGCCAGTTCGACTTCCTGCGCCGGCTGGACGAACTGCCCGTCCCGGCCCTGCGGGCGGTGGACAACGCCGGCTACTTCCACGCGGGCCCCGACCCGCGGACCGTCCCGGACGCGGTGCTCTACGACCGGCTCCTCGGGGAGTTCCCGGCGTGGCTGCGGGCGGCCCGCGCGGCGGGGATCGTGCGCGCCTGAGCGGCGGGCGGCGGGGGCAGCGCTTTGATGGGGCTATGACGACGAACAACTGGGCAGCGTTCGAGAAGGCGGAACCCGAGTTCGCGGCGGCCGTGCGGGCCCGCTTCGCGCAGTACCCGCACCACGTCCTGGGCACCCTGCGCAAGGACGGCTCGCCCCGCCTGAGCGGGCTGAACGTCGACTTCCGCGGCGGGGAGCTGTGGCTCGGCATGATGCCGGGCTCGCTGAAGGCCCTCGACCTCCAGCGCGATCCGCGGTTCGCCCTGCACACCAACCCGGGAGCCGGCGAGGACATGCCCGACGGGGACGTGCGGATCTCCGGGCGGGCGGTGGAGATCGTGGACCCGCCGGAGCTGCACCGCTACGCCGAGGAGACGGAGTCCCCGCACCCCTTCCACCTCTTCCACGCCGACCTGACGGAGGTCGTGCGGACCGGGGTGGAGGGCGAGGAGCTGGTGGTGCGGACGTGGACCCCGGCGCACGGGCTGCACACCCTGCGCCGGGGCAACGACGACGAACCCGCCCGGGAGGACCCGGTCAGCTGAACGGCAGACCCGCGAGCGGCCCGCGCACCGGACCGCCGGCCGCCGGCAGTCCGCCGACCGGTCCGAGGGCGGCCGGGTCCACGTCCACCCAGTTCCGGTCGATGTTGATCGTCACCCCGCCGAACGAGGCGTCGTGGTCCCCGCGGAACTGGTGGGCCCGGCGCGGACCGGCCCACTGCGCGGTGTGCTCGGGCAGGCCCATGTCGGCGTCGGTGACGGAGGCCGCCAGGTTCCAGCGGGCCACCCACAGCACGTCCGGCATGGCCTGTGGGGCCTGCTGGTAATGGGCGCTCAGCGCCCTGGCCCCGGAGCTCGCGGAGACGTACGCCGCCGCCCGGTAGCCCAGCTCGTGCAGACGGACCGTCCAGGCGGTGAGGTACGCGACGACGGGGGCGTCCCAGGTGGCCCGGTCGGTGTAGTTCTCCAGGTCGTTGTAGAGCACCGTGCCCGCGTCCAGGCCGAGCGAGCGGGCCGCGTCCGCGGCGCCGTCGGCCGCCTCCCGGCCCTGGTCGTTGGCCTCGGAGGGGTCGGTGGACAGGCCGGTGCTGGAGCTGTTCCAGGGCTGCGGCCCCACCCAGATCGGCATCAGGTGCCAGCCGGCCGCGGCCTGCTTGCGGACCCAGCCCGCCGTCAGCTGCGGCTGGGCGCAGGCGCGGGCCCGGCCGCCGATGTAGATGCCGACCGCGCCGAAGGGGGAGTCGGCATGCCAGGCGTCCATCGCCCGCTGGGTCGGGGCGGTGCAGGCGTCGAAGCCGGTGCCGGTGAAGGCCTGCTGGGTGGCGCGGGGCGCCGCCGCCGGGCCCGCGGCGGTGATCACCGGCGCGGTGGCGGGGGCCGGTGCGCCCTCCGGCGCGGCGGCCCGGGCCAGCAGGCCCCGTACGGCGGCCGGGTCCTCCCCGTAGGAGAGGGTGGCCATCACCCCGGTCCCGCGCAGGGCGTAGCGCAGCTCGCGGCTGTCGGCGTCGGCGGGCGGCAGCGCGGTGCCGGCGTCGACGGGGAAGGTGGGGATGTCGGCGCGGGGCGGGGCGCCGTCGATGGGCTCCAGGTGCAGGGTGTCGGCGCGGTGGGCGACGGCCCGGCCCGAGGCGCATTCGGCCTGGGTGCCGGCGTGCCCGAGGTAGAGCGCGGGGCGGTCCAGGCGCAGGCAGGCACCGGGGTGGCGGTCGAGGTCGACGACGTGCCAGCCGGCGGGGAGGGTGAGGTGCAGCCCCTGGTAGTCGACGGTCCGCCCGCCATCGGCGCCCGCGGCGGCGACGGCGGGCGACAGGGGGGCGACGGGCAGCAGCAGGGCGGCGCCGAGCAGGCACCGCAGCAGCGTTCGGGAGGGCATGGCGCCCACACTTACCAGACCCCGGACCCCTCAACTGCGTTTCCTCGCGGGCCGGATGCTCCGTCCGGCCTACCGCGCCCGGGCCCCCGCCGCCCCCGGGCGGGCCGCACCGACTGACCCCCACGCAGCCGGTGCCGCCCCTCCCCCGAGCCCGGACCCCGTCCGGTGCTCCCCCCGGGCCCGGGCTCCCCCCGCGTGCGGGGGCCACCCCAACGAGTGGTCCCCCGGGCGCGGCACCCCCGGACGGGCTCGTGCCGCCGGGTCTCACGCCGGGCAGTTGGCCGTCGTGGTCGGCGGCATGAACACGGCGTACAGGACCAGGTCCCCCGAGACCTCCACCTCGGTGCCCCTGAACCCGAGGGTCGAGTCCCCGACGTTCAGGCGGTCCGGGAGAGCCTTGTCCTCCACAGGCTCCCCGAGGTGCAGGACGGTGATCGTCCCCCTGCACGCGCCCACGTCCGGGGGCCGGCTGCCCTCCAGGAAGCCGTTGTCCGGGCCGACCGTGAACTCCCGGTCCTCGATCGGCTCGTAGCTGTACAGGAGCCCGAAGATCCGCCCGGTCACGGGGTCCTTGTTCACCTTGTTCGTCATCACCACCCAGAACCGGGCCACGGACACCTTCTGCGCCTCGCACGGCCGGTGCAGGGCGTCCGGGTGGAAGTACACGCCGTCGTACTCGGCGGCCAGGCCGTGCTTCTGCCCGTAGGTCTGCCCCTCCAGGCCCCTGAGATAGGCGGCCCGGGCGGCCTCGTCCATGTCGGCGGTCGCCTTGCAGGTGGGCGTGGGAGTCGGGGTGGGCGTCGGCGACGGGCTCGCGGACGGGGTCGGGGTCGGGCTCGGCGTAGGGCTCGGGGACGGGGTCGCGGCAGGGCTCGTCGTCCCCGTCCTCGTGCCGCCCGACGGACCGGGTGCCGCGCCCGCCGACCGGCCGGAACAGCCGACGGCGGCGGTGAGCAGACAGGCCGCCAGCACGGGCACGGCGAACCCTCGTGATCGGTTCATGGGCATCCCCCCGGACGCGTGAGAACGGGTCGCTCCCGAGCGTGACAGGGCGGGGCGGCGGGCACATCCGTAGGACCACCTACGTAAGTGCGTACCGCTCGCTACGCTTCTTCTTCTCGCCGGCCACAGGGGGGCTTCATCGTGACCAGGACCGGACCGGTGGGCCGGGAGGCCGAACTGCGGCTCCTCGACGAGGTGCTCGCCGGGCGGGGAACGGACGGCCCGCGCGTGGTGGACCTGACCGGCGCCGCGGGCATCGGCAAGAGCCGGCTGCTGACGGAACTGTGCTTACGGGCCCGGTCGCGCGGCATGAGCGTCCTGCGCGGCCGGGCCACCGAGTACGAACGGCACACCCCCTACGGGCTGTTCACCGACGCCTTCGCCGACCTGGACCCGGAGCTGCTGCGCCCCGGCACGGGCTCCGCGGCCGACCTCGCCGCGGCGGCGGCGCCCGTACTGCGGGGCATCGGGGACGGGGGCTTCGGCGAAGGGGATCCCGCGCCCGGGGACCCCGGCGGCGACCGGGCCGACGGCAGCGACCGGGCCGACGGCCACCGCGACGGCGGCCACCGCGCCGAGCCCGACGCCCCGTACACCGACCGCTTCGCCGTGCACCGGGCCACCGCCCGCCTGCTCGCCGCCCTCAGCCGCACCGGGTCGGGGCTGCTCATCGCCCTCGACGACCTCCACTGGGCGGATCCCGCCTCCCTGGAACTCCTCGACCACCTCGTCCGGCACCCGCCGCACGCCCCCGTCCTCACCGCCGTCGCCCGGCGCGACCGCCAGACCTCGGCCTCGCTCACCGCCGCCCTGACCCGCGGAGTGGACACCGGCGCGGTGCTCCGGCTCGGCCTGGGCCCGCTGCCCGAGCGGGACTGCGTCGAGCGGCTCGCCCCCGGGCTGCGACCGGAGCGGGCCGCCCGGCTCTACGCGGCCAGCGGGGGCAACCCGCTGTACTTCCTGACCCTGCTCCAGGCCCAGGAACCCGGCGCCGGGGCTCGTTCCCCGCTCGGCGGACTCGGCTCGCTGCTGATGGACGAACTGACCCCGCTGACCCCGGCGCAGCGCCGCACCGTCGAAGCCGTGGCCGTGCTCGGCGACCACGCCACCCCCGCGCTGCTGGCGGAACTCGCCGCGGGCCCCGCCGGGGAACTCGACGCCACCCTGCGGGCGCTGGCCCTGCGCGACCTGGCGCGGCCCGGCCCTGCCGGGAGCTGGACCCTGCGCCACCCGGTGCTGCGCACGGTCGTCCACGAGAACGCCGACCACCGGCGCCGCATCCGCATGCACCGCACCGCCGCCGAGGCACTGGCCCGCGCCGGGGCCCCGGCGCCCGTCCGGGCCCACCACGTCGAGCAGGCTCTCACCGGCTGGGACCCGGCCGGTGCCGCCGTACTGCTGGAGGCGGCCGCACTCGCCTCGGCCACGGCGCCCGCGAGCTCCGCGCACTGGCTCGCGGCCGTCCTGCGGGTACTGCCGGACGGGCCCCGGTACGCCGGGCAGCGCCTCGCCCTGATGCTGGACCGGGCCCGCGCCCTGAGCGTCTGCGGCGAACTGCGGGCGGGACGCGACCTGCTGGCCGAAGTGATCGACGCGGTACCGCCGGACGACGAGAGCGGACTGCGCCCGGCCGCGGTCACCCTGTGCGCCTCGCTGGAGCGCCACCTCGGCCGGTACGGGCGGGCCGAGGCGCTGCTGCGCCGGGAACTGTCGCGCAGCCCCGCCCCGCCGCCTTCCGACCTGCTGGCCCTCGGCATCGAACTCGGTTCCTCCGCCCCGCACTCGACCCCGTACCCCGCGGTCCGCACGGATGTCCTGCGCACCCGCGAGCTGGCCCGTCGGCTGGGCGACGCGGCCGCCGAGGCGGACGCGCTGGCCCTGATGGCACTGGGCGAGGCCTACGAGGGCGGGCTCGACGCCGCCGCGCGGTACGCCGACCGGGCCGACGCCCTGCTGGAGACCCTCACCGACCGCGACCTGGCCCTGCGGGGGGAGTCCCGGGCCCGGCTCAGCGCCGCCTCGTTCTATCTGGAGCGCTACGGGGAGGCGCAGCGGCACGCCGACCGGGGACTGGCGCTCGCCCGCCGGGTCGGCCCCCCGCACATCCTGTCCCACCTGTTGCAGTGCAAGGCCAACGCGCTGATGAGCACCTGCCGGCTGCACCCGGCGCTGGAGCTCGTCGAGGAGGCCGAGACCATCGCGCGCGGGATCGGCAACCCGGACCTGCTGGCCCTCGCGCTCACCAACAAGGCCCAGGTGCTGCTCGCCTCCCTGCCGCCGGGGGACCCCGAGTCGCTCGCCGTCGCCGAGGAGGCGGCGGCCGTCGCGGGCCCGCGCACCAGCTGGTGGGCCTCTCTGGCCTGGTGCGTGCTCGGGTACGCGGCCCTGTTCGCCGGGAAGCCCGAGCGGGCCCGCACGGCCGTGCTCCGAGCGGCCCGCCCCGACCTGTCGGGGCTCCAGCCGTCGATGCGCCCGCTGTTCCTGGAGGCCCTGGTGACGGCCAACGTCGCGGGCGGCGACCTCGAATCCGCCGACGGCTGGGCCGCCCTGGCCACCGCGGACGCGCAGCGGCTCGGGCTGCCCACGCAGCGGGCCTCGGCCCTGCGCAGCACCGCGCAGGTCCTGGCCGCCCGGGGCAGGACCGCCGAGGCGGCCGAGGCGTACGCGGACTCGGCGCGGGAGGCGGCCCGCTCCGGGGCCACCCTGTGGGAGGCCCAGTCCCTGCTGCTCGGCGCCTCCGTGGCGGCGGACGGCCCGGCGGAGGCGATGTGGCACCGGGGCCGCGGCCTGGCGGAGTCGGGCGGCGCCCGCCTCCTGACGGGTCTGGCGGACCTGATCCGCCCGTCAACGCCCGCCGCTCCCGCTCCCGCTCCCCCGCTGCCCGGCCTCACCCCCCGGGAACGCGAGATCGCCGCCCTGGTCGCCGAGGGCCTCACGACGGCGTCCATCGCGGCCCGCCTGCACCTGAGCCCGCGCACGGTGGACACCCACCTGTCCCACATCTACCGCAAGACGGGCCTCACCACCCGCTCCGCCCTGGCGGCCCTCACGGCCCGCACGACGCAGGCTCCTTGACCCGCCCGGTCCGGCGGACGAAGCGGAGACGGAAGCCCCGACCGGGACCCGGCCCCCTTCACCCTGACCTGCCCCACGGGCGACCCGGCGAGCATCACCGTCCCCCTCGGCCCCGGCCTGTCCGGCGGCTTCGGCGCCGTGGTCACCGCCTCCTCCCCGTCCATACGCTGGGGCGCCGTGGTGGTCCAGCCCGAGTAACCGCCCCACTGGCCGCCCGCCCCTCCCCACGGAACCCCGTGCAGAACCGCGTTCAAAGCAGGATGGGTTCACTCTTTGGCGTCGCATACCGTGGGAGCCAATGGAGCACGCAGAACGTCCGGGAGGCAGCGTGAGCGGCAGTGAGTGGACCAGCGCGTCAATGCCGTACCTGGCCCCACGCGCGTCCGGCGCCACCGATGCGTGGACAGAAGAGGCCCGGGCTGCGGGCCGGCGGGGAAGCCAGCGCATCGTCCACGCCGGGGAGGTCCCGGCGCCGCCTGCCGTCGCGGCCCTCCTCGGCGTCGGGGACGGGGACGCCGTCGTCGTACGCCGCCGGATCATCGAACTCGACGGCGAACCGACCGAACTGACGGACACCTACTACCCCGCGGCCATCGCGTCGGGCACCCCTCTGTCCGCCCCGGGAAAGATCCGCGGCGGCGCCGTGACCCTGCTCGCCGCCTTCGGGCACACCGGCGTACGGGTCGTCGAGAACGTGACGGCCAGGATGCCGGGCGACGAGGAATGCGATCACCTGCGCCTCGGACCGGGCGAACCGGTACTCCAGCTCTCCCGCACCACCTACGACGCGGAGGACCGGCCGATCCAGGCAGACGTGATGGTCATGCCCGCCAACCGCCGGCAGCTGCGCTACGAGATCAGGATCGGATGACCGTACCCAACCCCGAAACCGAAGGGCTGCTGCCCGGTGACCTTCCGGTCCTGCGCACCCTCCGCACGGTGTACGGGGACGGCGGCCGCCCCGTGGAGGTCACCGTCATGGTGAAGGCCGGACACCTCTACGAGCTCCGGTACGAGTCCGCCCCCGAGTAGCCCGCCCCCGGAAACGCCACCGCGCCCGCCATCCCTGGTCGGGGACATGGCGGGCGCGGTGTCAGAATTCCGCACGTCGTTGTACGGACCGTATGAGGGGTCCCGCCCCGGAGGGGGCGGGGGCGACGGTGGTTACACCGTCAGGGAGCGGTCCGTCGGCTTGACCGGGTACGGGAGGGCGCTGCTGCCGGTCAGGAAGCGGTCCACGCCGCGGGCGGCCGAGCGGCCCTCCGCGATGGCCCAGACGATCAGCGACTGGCCGCGGCCCGCGTCACCGGCGACGAAGACGCCGTCGACGTTGGTCGCGTAGGAGGCGTCGCGGTCGATGTTGCCGCGCGCGTCCAGCTCCAGCCCGAACTGCTGGACCAGGCCGTTCTCCTGGTCGGTGCCCGTAAAGCCCATCGCCAGGGTGACCAGCTGCGCGGGGAGGACGCGCTCGGTGCCCGGCTTCTGGACGAGCTTGCCGTCCTCGAAGGCGACCTCGACCAGGTGGAGGGACTGGACGTTGCCGTCCTCGTCGCCCTCGAAGTGGGTGGTGGAGACGGAGTAGACCCGCTCGCCGCCCTCCTCGTGGGCCGAGGTGACCTTGTAGAGCATGGGGAACGTCGGCCAGGGCTGGTTGGCGTTCCGGTCCTCGCCCGGCTTCGGCATGATCTCCAGCTGGGTGACCGAGGCCGCGCCCTGGCGGTGGGCGGTGCCGACGCAGTCCGCGCCGGTGTCGCCGCCGCCGATGACGATCACGTGCTTGCCCTCGGCGGTGATCGGCGGGGCCAGGAAGTCGCCTTCCTGGACCTTGTTCGCGAGGGGGAGGTACTCCATCGCGAGGTGGATGCCGTTGAGCTCACGGCCGGGGACCGGCAGGTCGCGGGAGACGGTGGCGCCCGCCGCGATCACGACCGCGTCGAACCGCTTGCGCAGGTCGCCGGCGGTGATGTCGCGGCCGACCTCGATGCCCGTGCGGAACTTGGTGCCTTCCGCGCGCATCTGCTCGATGCGGCGGTTGATGTGCACCTTCTCCATCTTGAACTCGGGGATGCCGTAGCGCAGCAGCCCGCCGATGCGGTCGGCGCGCTCGTACACCACCACGGTGTGGCCGGCCCGCGTCAGCTGCTGGGCGGCGGCCAGACCGGCGGGGCCGGAGCCGATGACGGCGGCGGTCTTGCCGGACAGGCGCTCGGGCGCCTGCGGGGTGACGTCGCCGTTGTCCCAGGCCTTGTCGATGATCGAGACTTCGACGTTCTTGATGGTGACGGCCGGCTGGTTGATGCCGAGCACGCACGCCGACTCACAGGGAGCCGGGCACAGACGGCCCGTGAACTCCGGGAAGTTGTTCGTCGCGTGCAGCCGCTCCGACGCCGCCGCCCAGTCCTCGCGGTACGCGTAGTCGTTCCACTCGGGGATCAGGTTCCCGAGCGGGCAGCCGTTGTGACAGAACGGGATGCCGCAGTCCATGCAGCGCCCGGCCTGCTTGCTGATGATCGGGAGCAGCGAGCCCGGGACGTAGACCTCGTTCCAGTCCTTCAGCCGGTCGGCGACGGGACGGGAACAGGCGGTCTCGCGGGGGGTGGTGAGGAAGCCCTTCGGGTCAGCCATGGGTCGCCGCCTCCATCATCTTCTCCGTGGTCTCGGACTCCGAGAGTCCGGCCAGCTCGGCGGCGTCCTTGGCGGCGAGCACTGCCTTGTACGTGGTGGGGATGATCTTGCTGAAGCGGTCCACCGCGGCGTCCCAGTCAGCCAGGAGCTTCGCGGCCACGGTCGAGCCGGTCTCCTCCTCGTGGCGGCGCACCACATCGTGCAGCCACTGCTTGTCGGCGTCGGAGAGGTCGGTCTCGACCGCCTCAGCGTTGCCGGCGTTGACGTGGTGGAGGTCGAGGTCGATGACGTACGCGACGCCGCCCGACATGCCCGCCGCGAAGTTGCGGCCGGTCTCGCCCAGGACGACCGCCCGGCCGCCGGTCATGTACTCGCAGCCGTGGTCGCCCACGCCCTCCGAGACGACCAGCGCGCCGGAGTTGCGGACGCAGAAGCGTTCGCCGGTGCGGCCGCGCAGGAACATCTCGCCGCCGGTGGCACCGTAGCCGATGGTGTTGCCGGCGATGGTGGAGTACTCGGCGAGGTGGTCGGCGCCACGGTCCGGGCGGACGACGATCCGGCCGCCGGACAGGCCCTTGCCGACGTAGTCGTTGGCGTCGCCCTCCAGGCGGAGAGTGATGCCCTTCGGCAGGAAGGCTCCGAAGGACTGGCCGGCGCTGCCGGTGAAGGTGAGGTCGATGGTGTTGTCGGGCAGGCCCGCACCGCCGAACTTCTTCGTGACCTCGTGGCCGAGCATGGTGCCGACGGTCCGGTTGATGTTGCGGATCGCGACCTGGGCGCGGACCGGCTGGGCGGCCTCCGCGGTCTCGGCGGCGAGCGCGTCGGCCGCGAGCTTGATCAGCTCGTTGTCGAGGGCCTTCTCCAGACCGTGGTCCTGCTCGATCAGGGCGTGGCGGACCGCGCCCTCGGGCAGCTCCGGCACGTAGAAGAGGGGTGCGAGGTCGAGCCCCTGCGCCTTCCAGTGCGTGACGGCCTTGCTGGTGTCGAGGAGCTCGGCGTGACCGACGGCCTCCTCGATCGTGCGGAAGCCCAGCTCGGCGAGGATCTCGCGCACCTCCTCCGCGATGAACTCGAAGAAGTTGACGACGAACTCGGGCTTGCCGGAGAAGCGGTCGCGCAGGACCGGGTTCTGGGTGGCGATGCCGACCGGGCAGGTGTCCAGGTGGCAGACGCGCATCATGACGCAGCCGGAGACGACGAGCGGCGCGGTCGCGAAACCGAACTCCTCGGCGCCGAGCAGCGCGGCGATGACCACGTCGCGGCCGGTCTTGAGCTGGCCGTCCGTCTGGACCACGATGCGGTCGCGCAGCCCGTTGAGCAGCAGGGTCTGCTGGGTCTCGGCGAGGCCGAGCTCCCAGGGGCCGCCCGCGTGCTTGAGCGAGGTGAGCGGGGAGGCGCCCGTTCCGCCGTCGTGGCCGGAGATGAGGACGACGTCCGCGTGGGCCTTGGAGACACCGGCGGCCACGGTCCCGACGCCGACCTCGGACACGAGCTTCACGTGGATGCGCGCGGCCGGGTTGGCGTTCTTGAGGTCGTGGATCAGCTGGGCCAGGTCCTCGATGGAGTAGATGTCGTGGTGCGGCGGCGGGGAGATGAGCCCCACGCCCGGCGTCGAGTGACGCGTCTTGGCGACCCACGGGTAGACCTTGTGGCCGGGCAGCTGGCCGCCCTCGCCGGGCTTGGCGCCCTGCGCCATCTTGATCTGGATGTCGTCCGCGTTGACCAGGTACTCGGAGGTGACGCCGAAGCGGCCGGAGGCGACCTGCTTGATCGACGAACGCCGCGCCGGGTCGTACAGGCGGTCCGGGTCCTCGCCGCCCTCACCGGTGTTGGACTTGGCGCCCAGCTGGTTCATGGCGATGGCGAGGGTCTCGTGCGCCTCCTTGGAGATGGAGCCGTACGACATGGCGCCGGTGGAGAAGCGCTTGACGATCTCGGAGACCGGCTCGACCTCGTCGAGGGGGATCGAGGGGCGGTCCGGGGCGAAGCCGAACAGGCCGCGGAGCGTCATCAGGCGCTCGGACTGCTCGTTCACCCGGTCGGTGTACTGCCGGAAGATGTCGTACCGGCGGTTGCGGGTGGCGTGCTGGAGGCGGAAGACCGTCTCCGGGTCGAAGAGGTGCGGCTCGCCCTCGCGGCGCCACTGGTACTCGCCGCCGATCTCCAGCGCGCGGTGCGTGGCCGCGATGCCGGAGGCCGGGTACGCCTTGGCGTGGCGGGCGGCCACCTCCTTGGCGATGACGTCCAGGCCTGCGCCGCCGATCTTGGTGGCGGTGCCGCTGAAGTAGGTGCCGACGAACTCCTCGTCGAGGCCGACGGCCTCGAACACCTGGGCGCCGCGGTAGGAGGCGACCGTGGAGATGCCCATCTTGGACATGACCTTCAGGACGCCCTTGCCGAGCGCGTAGATCAGGTTCTTGATGGCCCGCTCCGGCTCCAGGCCGGACAGGAAGGTGCCCGCGCGCAGCAGGTCCTCGACGGACTCCATCGCCAGGTACGGGTTGACCGCGGCCGCGCCGTAGCCGATGAGCAGCGCGACGTGGTGGACCTCGCGGACGTCACCGGCCTCGACCAGCAGGCCCACCTGGGTGCGCTGCTTGGTGGCGATGAGGTGGTGGTGCACCACGGAGGTGAGCAGCAGCGACGGGATCGGCGCGTGCTCGGCGTCCGAGTGGCGGTCCGACAGGACGATCAGGCGGGCGCCGGCCTCGATGGCCGCGTCGGCCTCGGCGCGGATCTCCTCGATCCGCGCGGCGAGCGCCTGGCCGCCGCCCGAGACCCGGTACAGGCCCGAGAGGGTGGCCGCCTTCATGCCCGGCATGTCGCCGTCGGCGTTGACGTGTATGAGCTTGGCCAGCTCGTCGTTGTCGATCACCGGGAAGGGCAGGGTGACGCTGCGGCAGGACGCGGCGGTCGGCTCCAGCAGGTTGCCCTGGGGGCCCAGCGAGGACAGCAGCGAGGTGACGAGCTCCTCGCGGATGGCGTCCAGCGGCGGGTTGGTGACCTGCGCGAAGAGCTGGGTGAAGTAGTCGAAGAGCAGCCGGGGGCGCTCGGACAGGGCCGCGATCGGCGAGTCCGTGCCCATGGAGCCGAGCGGCTCGCCGCCCGTACGGGCCATGGGCGCGAGGATGACGCGCAGCTCTTCCTCGGTGTAGCCGAAGGTCTGCTGGCGACGGGTGACCGAGGCGTGGGTGTGGACGATGTGCTCGCGCTCGGGCAGGTCCGTCAGCTCGATCTCGCCGGTCTCCAGCCATTCGGCGTAGGGGGCGGCGGCGGCCAGCTCGTTCTTGATCTCGTCGTCCTCGATGATCCGCTTCTGGGCGGTGTCGACGAGGAACATCTTGCCGGGCTGCAGGCGGCCCTTGCGGACGACCCTGGCCGGGTCGATGTCGAGGACGCCGACCTCGGAGCCGAGGACGACGAGGCCGTCGTCGGTGACCCAGTAGCGGCCGGGGCGCAGACCGTTGCGGTCGAGGACCGCGCCGACCTGGGTGCCGTCGGTGAAGGTGACGCAGGCCGGTCCGTCCCAGGGCTCCATCATCGTGGAGTGGTACTGGTAGAACGCGCGGCGGGCCGGGGCCATGGAGGTGTGGTTCTCCCACGCCTCCGGGATCATCATCAGCACGCTGTGCGGCAGCGACCGGCCGCCGAGGTGGAGCAGCTCCAGGACCTCGTCGAAGGAGGCCGAGTCGGAGGCGTCCGGGGTACAGATCGGGAAGATGCGGTCCAGGGCGCCGTCGCCGAAGGCGCCGGAGGCCAGCTGGGACTCGCGGGCCTTCATCCAGTTCCGGTTGCCCTTGACCGTGTTGATCTCGCCGTTGTGCGCGACGAAGCGGTACGGGTGGGCGAGCGGCCAGGACGGGAAGGTGTTCGTCGAGAACCGGGAGTGGACCAGGGCGAGCGTCGACGCGAAGCGGCGGTCGGAGAGGTCCGGGAAGAAGGGCTCCAGCTGGCCGGTGGTCAGCATGCCCTTGTAGACGATGGTCCGGGCGGAGAGCGACGGGAAGTAGACCCCGGCCTCGCGCTCGGCGCGCTTGCGCAGCACGAAGGCCTTGCGGTCCAGCTCGATGCCGGTCGTCCCGTTGCTCACGAACAGCTGCGAGAAGGCCGGCATGGTGGCGCGGGCGCCGTTTCCGAGCAGGTCGGGGGTGACCGGGACCTCGCGCCAGCCGAGGACCGTGAGGTTCTCCTCGGCGGCGATGGCCTCGATCCGCTCCACGGCGACGGCCTGTGCGGTGCCGTCGGCGGGGAGGAAGGCGATGCCGACGGCGTACGCGCCGGCCTCGGGGAGCTCGAAGCCGGCGACCTCGCGCAGGAAGGCGTCCGGCACCTGGGACAGGATTCCGGCGCCGTCGCCCGAGTCCGGCTCGGATCCGGTGGCGCCGCGGTGCTCAAGGTTCCGCAGTACGGTCAGCGCCTGCTCGACGAGAGTGTGGGTCGCCTCGCCGGTGAGGTTCGCCACGAATCCGACGCCACAGGCGTCCTTCTCGTTGCGCGGGTCGTACATGCCCTGCTGGGCGGGGCGACCGTCCATGGGCGACCAGGCGGTGGTGCTGGGGCCGGTCGCGGAGTGCGTGGATGCGGAACGCATCGGCTCTCCCGTCGTCGTCGTGGCATATGTGCATAGCCGAGGGACGACGTTGGCCCTCTGCGAAATTTCGTGCAGGTTACATGATGACGGCAATCCCGAGAAGCGGATATGGCGTTCCAACATGCGGACTTCGCACGAGGCAGGAAAGAAGGACCTTCGCTGGGCTGCGGGGGCTCCTACATGGACTTCTGTGGACACAACACGGGGCGAAGGTCCCGGCGTGAGGCGGGCATCGTTGCCCGTGCGCTCTGGTCTGATGCCCCGCGGTCACGGAATCGAAACCGCCGGGTAACGGACTACTTATGTTGCGTACCGCATAGTGTCTCACTCTCGCGACGGTTAGCCTACGACGCCACCGATCCAGGTTCCCAGGATGTACGTCACACCGGCGGCCGCACCACCCAGGAGCAGCTGGCGGGCTCCGCTGTACCACCAGGACCGGGCGGTGACCCGCGCGACGACCGCGCCGCAGGCGAAGAGTCCGACGAGCGCGAGCAGCACGGCCGGCCACAGGGCGGTCGCCCCGAGCAGGTACGGCAGCAGGGGCAGCAGCGCGCCCAGCGCGAAGGACCCGAAGGACGAGACGGCGGCGACGAGCGGCGAGGGCAGGTCGTCCGGGTCTATCCCGAGCTCCTCGCGGGCGTGGATCTCCAGCGCCTGCTCCGGGTCGCGGGAGAGCTGCATGGCGACCTCGCGGGCGAGGGCGGGCTCGACGCCGCGCGAGACGTAGAGCTCGGCGAGCTCCTCCATCTCGTCGACGGGGTGCTTGCGCAGCTGCTGGCGCTCCACGTCCAGCTCGGCGAGGACCAGCTCGCGCTGCGAGGCGACGGAGGTGTACTCCCCGGCCGCCATCGAGAAGGCGCCGGCCGCGAGGCCCGCCAGACCGGTGATGACGATGGTCTGCGGGGCGACGGCGCCGCCGGCCACGCCGGTCATCAGCGCGAGGTTGGAGACGAGGCCGTCCATGGCGCCGAACACGGCGGGCCGCAGCCATCCGCCGTTGACGTCGCGGTGGGTGTGGTTGTCGCGGTGGGCGGTGTGCAGCGGCGCTTCGATGTCGATGATGGACATGCGTCGAATCTCCCCTTTTCGTACGAGTGGGTACGCGAAGGCAACGCGCAGCCGTGCCCACCATCCGGGCACCCCCCTGAACACCTCGAAACTACGCACGATTTCTGCCGCTCGCCAGCAAGGAAGGCCGTACTTACCTGGGGTTTCACGGGTCGGCGACCGGGTGACGGCGACGTTCGCGGGGTGTTTCGCGGCGAGCGACAAACCTCATGCCGTGGCACAAATCCCCCAAGGGCTCATCATGAGTCCCATCAAGTGGAGAGGCGCGCCATGGAGCTGATCGCATCCCTTCCGCAGGCCCATCCGCAGGTCGTCCTCGAACGGGCCAGGGGCGCTCTTCTCGGCCTCGCGGTGGGCGATGCGCTGGGCGCCCCCGCGGAGAACATGAAGCCGTCGGAGATCCGGGCGAAGTGGGGCCGCATCGAGGGCTTCGTCTCGGACGACCCGGCGGGCACGGACGACACGGAGTACGCCATCTTCTCGGGCCTGCTGCTGGCCCGGCACGGCTCGGCGCTCACCGTCGCGCACGTCGAACGGGCCTGGCACCACTGGATCGCGGACCTGGACGAGGGCCCCTTCCGCGGGGCCGGCTTCTCGGAGCGCGGCACCCTGGAGAACCTCCGGCGGGGCCTGGCCGCGCCCATCTCGGCGCAACACCGCCACGCCTGGAGCGACGGCCTCGCCATGCGGGCGGCCCCGTTCGGGGTGTTCGCGGCGGGCCGCCCGGCGGAGGCCGCCCGGCTCGTCGCCATCGACGGCTCGGTCAGCCACGACGGCGAGGGCATCTACGGGGGCCAGGCCGTGGCCGCCGGCGTCGCGGCGGCGATGGCCGGCGGCTCCCCCGCCTCCGTGGTCTCGGCGGCCCTGTCGGTCATCCCGTCCGACTCCTGGACGGCCCGCTCCCTGCGGCGCGCCGTCACCGCCGCCCCGCGCGGGGAGCGGGCGGTGCGCTCGGCGGTGGTCATCGGGGGCTACCCGTGGACGGACCTCGCCCCGGAGGCGGTGGGCCTGGCGTTCGGGGCCTTCGCCGCCTGCGCGGGCGACTTCTCCGCCTCCGTCCTGACCGCCGTCAACATGGGCCGGGACGCCGACACCACCGCCGCCGTGGCCGGCTCCCTGGCCGGGGCCCTGTCCGGCGCGGCCGCGATCCCCGCCGCCTGGGCATCGGCCATCGGCCCGGTCCGGGGCAGTTGCCTCCCCTCGATGCGGGGCTACCACGTCCTGGACATCGCGGACCTCCTCACCCCGGAAACCGAGCCGCCCCGATGACCCACACTCCGGACGCCCCTCCGGCTCCGCCCCTGCCCACCGCTCCGGCCCCGGGAACGCCCCCTGCTCCGGCTCCGGGGACGGGCGCGACCCCGGGCACGGGCACGGGCGCGGGCGCGGGCGCGGAGGCGCCCGTTACGGGCGCGGGCGCGGCCCCGGACACGGGCTCGGTTCCGGATCCGGCAGTGGGGAGCGGAGGAGGGGGTGGGGTGGCCGTTGGGCGCGTGGTCCCGGGCGGGGCCGGGGGACCGGCCCCGGAGTTCGTGCGGGTCCGGGCGTGGGGTGCCGCCCCCCCGCGCCCCGCGCCGCCGCCCCCCCCCGCCCCCACCCCCCCCCCATCGGAACACCAAAACACATAAA